>NZ_JAKRML010000039.1:0-57538 GCF_022346505.1 Achromobacter sp. ACRQX | reverse complement strand
GATCGCACCGCCGCCCGGCCCCCCTCGACGCCGCCCTGGCTGCCCAGCCCGCGCCGCCGCCGCAATGCAGCCTGATTGCGCTGACCGTGCGCATCGATACGCTGGACGCCTTGAACGTGCGGCTGGCCTTGCACCGCGCACTGGGCGATCGCATCGGAGTCTACCTGCTGTCGGTCGACCATGCGCACGCCCAAAGCACCCTCGAACTGCAATGCGAACGCGGCGAACTGGACGCCATGATGGCCGCGATCATGCGCGGCCTGCCCTGCGCTGAATTCGGTCCGGCGCGCCCGGCCGCCGCCCTCACGGAGCGATGAGCCATGGACACCCTTGCCAAACCCGCATTCGAAGGCCTGTGGCTGCCGATGGTGACGCCCATGCGCGGCGGCCACGTGGACCTGGACGCCGCGCAGGCGCTGGCCCGCTACTACCGCAACGCCGGCATCGCCGGCCTGGTCCTCTTCGGCTCCACCGGCGAGGGCAACCTGCTCAGCATGCCCGAGAAGACCGACATGATCGAAGCCATCGCCAGCGACGCGCATGCGCTGCCGCTGGTGCTGGGCGTGGGCGGCGTCGATACGCGGGGCGTGGCCGCCGCGGTGCGACGACTGGACCGCTACGCACCCGCCGGCTACCTGGTTCCCCCGCCGTACTATCTGGGGCCATCCCAGGCCGGCATCCTGTGGCATTACCGGCAGATCGCGTGGGCCACCGAGCGGCCCATCATCCTGTACAACATCCCCAAGCGCGCAGGTGTCGCCATGACGGTCGAAACCATGGAAGCGCTGGCGGCGCTGCCCAATTTCGGGGCGGTCAAGGAATGCAATCCCGCCGTGCTGGGCGCCCTGAATGCGCGGGGCCGGCTCAATGCCCTTTGCGGCGAGGACCTGGCCTTGCTGGATCACTTCCTTGCGGGCGGGCGCGGCGCGATTCCAGCCGCCGCGCACCTGTTTCCGGAGCGCTTCGTCGAGATGATGCAGCTTGCACAAGCCGGCCACGTCGAGGCCGCGCGCGACTGCTTCGACCCATTGCGCCCCCTGATCCGGTTGCTGTTCAGCGAGCCCAATCCCGCGCCGGTCAAGCGCGCGCTGGCCATGCAGGGCCTCATCGCCGACGAGCTGCGCATGCCGATGATGCCCGCCAGCCGCGACCTGGGCGCGAAACTGCGGCGGGCTATGAGCCTTATCCCGGCATCGGCTGAGCGGCTGCAGACAGCCTGAAGATCGACACGGCGCGGGCCAGATCCCCCGCCTGACCGTGCAGGGCGGCGGCAGACGCCGCAAACTCCTCTACCAGCGCAGCGTTCTGCTGGGTCGCTTCGTCCAGATGCGTCACGGTCTGGTTGATCTGCTCGATGCCCGCGCTCTGTTCGCCGGACGCCGTGGCGATCTCGCTCATCAGCGGCGCGCTGGTGGCTGCCGATTCCAGCACGCTTCCCATCGTGGCGCTCGCCTGTTCCACCCGCTGGCTGCCGCGCGCCACCGAGTCGGCCGACGCTTCGATCAGCGACTTGATCTCCTTGGCGGCGGTGGCGGACCGCTGCGCCAGCGCCCGCACTTCGCCAGCGACCACCGCAAAACCACGCCCCTGTTCGCCCGCCCGTGCGGCTTCGACGGCGGCGTTCAATGCCAGGATGTTGGTCTGGAACGCGATCACGTCGATCAGGCCGATGATCTCGTCGATGCGCTGCGAACTTTGCGAGATCTCGCGCATCGCGTCGATCGCATGCTGCGTCTCATCGCTGCCCTGCCGCGCCAGCCGCGCGGCTTCGCCCGCCAGCGCGCTGACCTCACGCACGTGCTCGGCGCTTTGGCGGGCAGTGGCGGTGATTTCCTCCACGCTGGCCGCGGTCTGTTCCAACGCGGCGGCCTGCTTTTCGGTACGGTCGGACAGGTCCACGCTGCCCGCGGCAATCTGGCGCGATGCGGCCGCAATGGACGCCGTGGAATGCACGATGCTGCGCACCGCCGCGTCCAGCCGCTGTTGCATTCGCGCCATTGCGTCGAATAGGCGGCCGATCTCGCCCCGGTGATGACGCGAGATGCCGCTGGACAGGTCGCCATTGGCCACGCGCTCGCACACGGCCACTGCCTCGTTCAATGGCCGCAGGATGTGTGTGCTGAAAAAGCGCAGCGCCGCCGTCAGCACCAGCGCAAGCAGCACCAGCGTCACGCTGCCCTGCCGCCACAGCGTGCCGTAGAACGCTGCATCGACGTCGTCCACGTACAGGCCCGTGAACATCAGCCAGCCCCATTCCGCGTCATAGGCCGCGTAGGTCAGCTTGGGCAATGGGTCCTCGGAACCGGGACGCGGAAACAGGTAGCGCACATAGCCACCGCCCGCCTTGCCCTGCGCGTAAAGGTTTTCAAACAGCGGCTGCCCCTGGCTGTCGCGCGTGGCGCGCACGTTCGTGCCCACCAGCTTCGCGTCGGGATGCACCAGCAGATCGTAGTCGTCGCCAAACGCGCCCACATAACCGTCCCCGCCGTACCGCAATTGCGACAGTTGGCGGGCCACGTCGCGCTTGGCCTCGGCCAGCGGCACACCTTCCTGCACGCGCTGCTTGCCGCCGCGGACGATGCCCGCGGCCATATCCAGGACATGGCGAAGCTCCGTCTTGCGGTCGTCCACCATCTCGGCACGGCGCTGCCAGGCGTCCCACACGCCCAGCGCCAGGACGGCGGCGCCAATGGCAAACACGAACCACAACAGTTCCCTACGCAAGCTGGAAGTACTCATCGACTCTCTTTGACACGCCACCGATTAGAAACAATATCTAGCTGGATGTGACGTTTTATGTAATTTGGCCGTCGAGCATACCCTTTCAAACTTCGTTTGAATTCGATTTGACTAGTCACTTTGATCTAGCTCAAATCCGATAAAAAAAACGCAGGGCGCGTCGCGCCTTGCGTTTCTTATGGAAGCCGGTTGCGGGACTGGCCCGCGCGAATTCAAGTCACGGACTGGGACGCCGGGGGGACCCTGAGCACCGGACGCGCCGTCGTCAGCGCAATCAACGTCACCGTGATCAGCGCGTAAGTGGGCACGCTGCGCATGTTGCGGAACATCATCTCGGTCAGGCTGAAGGCGCAATAGCTCAGGCAGAACAGAAGGCCCATCTGGGCGCCCACGCGGATCACGCGGTCATCACTGGCCAAACGCCGGAAGAAAATGGCTGCCGGCAGCAGATACAGCGTCAGCATGCTCAGCAGGCCGAGCACGCCGTACCCCGCCAGCGCCGCCAGCAGGTCGTTGTGCGGCTCGCCGAAACCGTCGACGACTTCCTGCGTCACGATGCCCTGCCCTTGCAGCACGCGCAGCTCGTCGCGGAACTTGCTGGGACCAATGCCCACGACCGGGCTTTTTTCAAACATCAGGATTGCGGCATGCCACAGTTGCAACCGGATGCCGAAGGACGTGTCACGGTTGGCCGAGGTGGCGAACCCTTGCACGTCGTGGGTGATCTCCTGCATGCGGCTGCTGAACGTCCAGATGGCCGCCGCGCTGACGACCAGCGCCACGCTCACGGCCAGTGCACAGTACACCTTGTGGCGCCGCCGCCAGTTGCGCAGGCCCAGCAGGAAGACGAGTCCCAGAATGGGCAGCAGCATCCAGCTGCTGCGGGTTTCGGACATCCAGGTCGCGCACACGGCCAGCGCCGCGGCGAGGACCTTCAGGCCGGTCTCCAGTCGCGGCCAGCGCGATCCGGGGCCCCAGCCGAGCGACAGCAAGGTCATTCCCCCGAACAGCAGCACCATGTTCGCAAAGGCCACGGCGTTATAGCGTCCGCCAACCTCGACCACCGCGCCGCGGCCGCCCGTAAGCATCATCGTGATCAGCAGGATGGAGCCGGCAAGCGCGCCGGCCAATACGGTCCATTCGATATGGCGCAGCAGCCGCTGCGGCGCGCGCAGCAGCAGCCACAACACGGGCAGGGCCAATGCAAAGCGCAGCAGCTTTTCGAGTTCGGAATTGCTCCACACGCTTTTCACGGAAGACGTGATCAGCATACAGACGAGCGGGGACAGCAGCGCCAACGCCATGGGCCAAAGCGCCCGGAAATCCATGGGCTCGTAGCGCTTCACCGCATTGACGGCAATGGCCGTCAGCGCGATCAATGCACTCAGGTACAGCACGGCGGGACCGCCAACGGGACTGGTCAGCGCCAGGGCGGGCATGAGCAACACCAGCCAGGCGACCAGATTTACATACATTCGGGGCACAACAATCAACCTGAAAAGAACAATGCACACGCAATACGCATGATGCGGGTGGTTAGACAAAACCCGCCCGCCATGACGGCGGGCGGGTTTTGCTCAAAATCGAGATGGGACCCCAAGCGCACAGCGGCAGCCTGGCGAGGAGCCCCGGCCGAGGCTTACATGTTCTCGATCATCACCTGGCCAAAGCCCGAGCACGACACCTGCGTCGCCCCTTCCAGCAGACGGGCAAAGTCGTACGTGACCTTCTTGGACTGGATCGACTTTTCCATGCTGGAAATGATGAGATCCGCAGCTTCGGTCCAGCCCATATGACGCAGCATCATTTCCGCCGACAGGATCTCGGACCCGGGATTCACGTAGTCCTTGCCCGCGTACTTGGGCGCCGTGCCGTGGGTGGCTTCAAACATGGCCACGGAGTCGGACATGTTGGCGCCCGGCGCGATGCCGATGCCGCCCACCTGCGCGGCCAGCGCGTCGGAGATGTAGTCGCCGTTCAGGTTCAGCGTGGCGATGACGTCGTATTCGGCCGGCCGCAGCAGGATCTGCTGCAGGAACGCATCGGCGATCACATCCTTGACGATGATCTCGCGGCCGGTCTTGGGATTCTTGAACTTGCACCACGGGCCGCCGTCGATCAGCTGCGCGCCGAATTCCTTCTGCAGGAGCTCATAGCCCCAATCGCGGAAGCCGCCTTCGGTGAACTTCATGATGTTGCCCTTGTGCACCAGCGTCAGCGACGTGCGGTCGTTGTCGATGACGTACTGCGCGGCCTTGCGCACCAGGCGCTCGGTGCCTTCGCGCGACACCGGCTTGATTCCGATGGACGAGGTGTTCGGGAAACGGATCTTCTTGACGCCGAGCTTGGTCTGCAGGAACTGGATCAGCTCCTTGGCCTGCTCGCTTTCGGCCATGTATTCAATGCCGGCGTAGATGTCTTCCGAGTTCTCGCGGAAGATCACCATGTTGGTCTTTTCGGGTTCGCGCACCGGGGACGGCACGCCCTTGAAGTACGCCACGGGGCGCAGGCAGACGTACAGGTCAAGCTGCTGGCGCAGCGCCACGTTCAGCGACCGGATGCCGCCGCCGACCGGGGTGGTCAGCGGGCCCTTGATGGAAACCACGTAGTCTTTGACGACTTCCAGGGTTTCGTCGGGCAGCCACACGTCAGGACCGTAGACCTTGGTGGCCTTTTCGCCGGCATAGACTTCCATCCAATGGATCTTGCGCTTGCCGCCGTAGGCCTTCTGCACCGCCGCGTCGACGACCTTGATCATGACGGGGGTGATGTCGGCGCCCGTGCCGTCGCCTTCGATGAAGGGGATGATGGGCTGGTCAGGCACATTCAGCGAGAAATCGGCGTTGACCGCAATTTTCTGGCCGCCGGCGGGAACCTTGATATGTTGGTAGGACATGAATGCTCCATTTGCTCCGGGTGGTTTTCTTGCACGCGCCAGGATCGGACAGCGTCCGATTCCGCGGGTTATACCGCCTCCTGCGAACCGCACACCGGATGGCGGATAGCAACCCATTCTATATCGCAAAGCGCCGGGCGAAACCGGCGGTCCGCGCGGGGCGGTAAAATAAAGCGACCACATCCTGCTTTTGGCCCCCTCCCGAATGTTCAATCCCTCCCGCGACCAAGTCCGCGAATTCTTTATTGAAACCTGGCGCAAACATCGCGCCAACGAGGTCCTGACCCCGCTGGAGGCGATTGCGCTGGACTGGATCATCGAGCATCCCGAATACCACGCGGACCTCGAAAGCCCGGACGCCATGACGGCGGAATACGCGGTGGAAAAAGGCCGCACGAATCCGTTCCTGCACCTGTCCATGCACCTGGCCATCGCGGAACAATTGTCAATCGACCATCCGCCGGGCATTCGCCAGGCCTACCAGCAGCTCACCGCACGTTCGGACGCGCATCACGCCGCGCACGAAATCATGGAATGCCTGGGGCAGGTGGTCTGGGAAGCGCAGCGCCTGGGCACGCCGCTGGACAGCGACACCTACATCGACCTGATCCGCCGCCGCGCCAGCCTCTGACCCAACGAAAAAACCCTCGCTAGCGAGGGTTTTTCATTCACATCGGCCGAAAAGCGTTGCGTCCTAGCGGCGCACACCCAGATCGCTGGGCAGCGTGGCCAGCCACGCCGACACGTTGGAGATGTCCTGGTCGGACAACTGCGTGGCGAAGGCGCCCATGATGGGGTTCTTGCGCACGTTGGCCGTGGCGGCGCTGCCGGAGGCGCCCCGCTTGTAGGCCTTCAGCGCATGCGCCAGGTAGTCGGCGTGCTGCCCGGCCAGCGTCGGATACGCCGGATCCACCGCCGTCTTGGCGTCGGCGCCGTGGCACGAGGCGCAGTTGAATTTCTCGAAGACGGCCTTGCCGGCCGCCAGATCCTGCGCCTGGGCGGCAGAGCCCCAGATGGCCAGGGTCGCGCCCGCAAGGGCAAGCATGGTGCGGTTCATGATTTTGCCCCCTTATTTGAGATTCGAGTAGTACGCGGCCAAGTCGGCAATGTCCTGATCGGACAGGCTGCCGGCAACGGCGTCCATCGTGGGATGGCTGCGCGCGCCTTTCTTGTACTCGTTGAGGGCGGTTTCGATGTACTTGGCGTTTTGGCCAGCGATCATCGGAACGTGGTAAAGCTCGGGAAACGATGCCTTGTAGCCAGGGATGCCATGGCAACCGATGCACATCGAAACCTTGTCGCGGGCATTCTGGACATTACCGACCGGCGCTGCGTCTGCAGCAACAGCCTGGCCGGCGATCGCACAGGACGCCATCGTGGCCAACACGGAAACCGTGTACTTCAGAGAGGTTCGCAACTTCATTGGAATGACTCTTCTTGGTATGGCTAAGGACTAGGGCCTGCTCACACGAAAAGGCCCTCTGCAAACACGTTGCGGGTGGAACCCAAAGCAAAACCGCCTGATTGTACGATAATTGCTCAGGATTAATACCTTGCGTTAGTGTTGATCCCAATCAAACCACAGAAGCCATCAGACCATGTCCGCAGCCCAGACCGCCTCATCCGCCAAGCCAGTCCGCTTCGATGGCACCGACAGCTACGTCGCCACCGATGACCTCAAGCTCGCCGTGAACGCCGCCCTCACGTTGCAGCGCCCGCTGCTCATCAAGGGCGAACCCGGCACCGGCAAGACGATGCTGGCCGAGGAAGTGGCCCGCGCGCTGGGCCGGCCGCTGCTGCAATGGCACATCAAGTCCACCACCAAGGCGCATCAGGGTCTGTACGAATACGACGCCGTGTCGCGCCTGCGCGATTCGCAGCTTGGCGACGAAAAAGTCCGCGACATCCGCAACTACATCGTGCAGGGCACGCTGTGGCAGGCGTTCCAGTCGCACGAGCCGGTGGTGCTGCTGATCGACGAGATCGACAAGGCCGACATCGAGTTCCCCAATGATCTTCTGCGCGAGCTGGACCGCATGGAATTCCATGTGTACGAAACGCGCGAGACCATCGCCGCGCGCCACCGTCCGCTCGTCATCATCACGTCCAACAACGAAAAGGATCTGCCAGACGCATTCCTGCGCCGCTGCTTCTTTCACTACATCCGCTTCCCGGACCGCGAGACGATGCGCGACATCGTGGCCGTCCACTATCCGGACCTGAAGCAGGACGTGCTGCGCGCCGCGCTGGACACGTTCTTCTCGCTGCGCGATGCGCCCGGGCTGAAGAAAAAGCCGTCCACGTCCGAACTCCTGGATTGGCTGCGCCTCTTGCTGGCCGAAGACGTCACGGCCGCGCAGATCGACGCGCACACGGCCACCGCCGTGCCGCTGATGGCCGGCGCGCTGCTCAAGAACGAGCAGGACGTGCATCTGCTCGAACGCCTGGCGGCCATGACGCGCGGCGGCCAACGCCGCTGATCCGGCATCCACGGGCGGCCCGCACATGCTGATCGACTTCTTCTATCACCTCCGGGCGCACAAGCTGCCCGTCTCGGTCAACGAATACCTGACGCTGGTGGACGCGCTGCGCCAGGACCTGATGTCGCCCACGCTGGACGAGTTCTACTTCCTGGCGCGCGCCACGCTGGTCAAGGACGAGTCCCTCTACGACCGCTACGACAAGGCCTTCGGCGCGTATTACCGCGGCATCGAAGCCGCGCTGCCCGCGGGCAAGGACATCCCGCTCGACTGGCTGATCAAGCAGTTCGAGAAAAGCCTGTCGCCCGAAGAAAAGGCCGCCATCGAAAAGCACGGCTGGGACAAGCTGATGGAGCTCTTCAAGGAGCGCCTGGACGAGCAGAAGGAACGCCACGCCGGCGGCAGCAAGTGGATCGGAACGGGCGGCACCTCGCCGTTCGGCAACGGCGGCTATCACCCCGAAGGCATCCGCGTGGGCGGCGCATCGGCCGGCAACCGCACGGCGGTCAAGGTCTGGGACATGCGCCAGTTCAAGGACTACGACGACCAGGTCGAACTGGGCACGCGCAATTTCAAGGTGGCGCTGCGCCGCCTGCGCCGCTTCGCGCGCCAGGGCGCCGAACTGGAACTGGACCTGGACGACACCATCGCCAGCACGGCGCGCAACGCAGGGCATCTGGACCTGCGCATGATCCCGGAGCGCCACAACACGGTGAAGGTGCTGATGCTGCTGGACGTGGGCGGCAGCATGGACGACCACATCGGCCGGGTCGAGGAACTGTTCTCGGCGGCACGCAGCGAGTTCCGCAACCTTGAGGTCTATTACTTCCACAACTGCCCGTACGAAAGCCTGTGGCAAAGCAACCGCCGCCGCCAGAACGAGCGCTTCGACACCTGGGACGTGCTGCGCAAGTACAACCCGGACTGGCGCCTGATCATCGTGGGCGACGCCACGATGAGCCCATACGAAATTCTGCAGCCGGGGGGTTCGGTCGAGCACTACAACAAGGAACCGGGCGCCGAATGGATGCGCCGGCTGCTGGACGCGTGGCCCAAGTCGGTCTGGCTGAATCCCGAGCCCACGGCGTCCTGGCAGTACCGCCAATCCATTGCGCTGATGCGCGACATCATGCAGGACCGCATGTATCCCGTGACGGTCGCCGGCCTGGAGCAGGCGATGCGGGTGCTGTCGAAGTAAAAGTTGCGCCGTCGCGGCGGCGATGCTGCCGCCGCGGTTGGCGCTGTCAGCCGTCGACGGGGTTGTCGGGCGTGTCCAGCGTCAACTGATAGAACGCCAGATCGAGCCAGCGTCCAAACTTGAAGCCGGCCTGGCGGATCGTGCCGGCATGTACAAACCCCAGCTTTTCATGCAGGCGGATGCTGCCCTGGTTCGAGGCGTCGATGCCACCGACCAGCACGTGCACGCCATTGGCGCGCGCTCGCTCGATCAGGATGGCCATCATGGCTTCGCCCAGACCGCGGCCACGAAAGCGCCCGTCCACGTACACGGAATGCTCAACCGAATACTTGAAGGCGGGAAACGCGCGGAACGTGCCGTAGCTGGCAAACGCCATCAACTCGCCGTCCGCATTCTCAAGCCCCACGACAGGGAAGCCGCCTTGCTGCTTGGTCTTGAACCATCCGTCCATCGCTTCGCGCGGCCGCGGCTTGTAGTCGTACAGCGCAGTGGATGTCGCAATGGCGTCATTGAAGATGGCCAGGATCTGGTCGGCATGGCGCTCGTGCGTGCAGTCAACCAGCGTGGCGCCCTGCGGGGCGCGGAATTCGGCGGGGGTTTTCATGGCGGGAATTTTAGCGATGGCGCCGCCTGCCGGTATCAAGCGGACGAAAAAAAACCGGCGATGACGCCGGTTCAGTGAAACGTTGCCGCTTCTGGCCACTCTCAGGCGGCGCGGCTCTCCACAGATCGATGCGCGCTTGTACTCATGTGGCGCAAACCGGGGCATTGCCGCCACGACAATTCGTCGGCGTCCATGTCCAGGTCGAACAAATCTTGCGCGGCGGGCCACGGATGGGAGCGCGCGCTGGCGCCCTCCATTTCAAGCACATGGCCGGCAAATCCGCGAGGCGATCCACCGCACTCCGCGAAATACCGCTGCGTACTCAGGTCCACCACATAGGTGGTCATGTCATGGGTAAGTATGGCCACGTATTGGCCGTCATCACTGGCATAAGCGTACTGAAACTGTCCTTTGATGCCATCGCCGTTAAGGGCGCTGCCAGTCAGCTGGGACAAGGCACGCGTGACGATTTCGGTCAGCATGGGTCGTTCCTCCGTAGAATGCGCCGGCAGGATGCCAGCGGCGAAGGCGCGAACGACAAGCACCGGCGCCGCGCTGAGGCAGCGTCTGGCGTTGGACGGGAAGCCGGTAAGACGGCCGTCGCGCATCCCGTCAGCAACAGTGAATGCGTCCTTGAAAGCTTACACCCGCGACGGGAAGTGGTTCAAATCGCCTGGGAGCGCTGAACTGCTGCATCGCAACATCAACACTGGCGCGGCTTGGCGGAGCATCAAGCCGCCGCAAAGATGGCGCCGTCGTTGGCGCCGCCCGCCTCCCGACGCCGCCGCCATGCTTCACGTCCAAGCCGGTAAAGCACATGCGCACGCAGCGGGTGTCCCGCCGGCACGGCCGGATGGTCAAAGCATTCGGGTTCGGCGGCCATGCCCAGACGGTCCATCACGGCGCGTGAGCGCACGTTGTCCGTAGCCGTGAAGGCAACGATTTCTTCCGCGCCCACCTGTTCAAAGCCGACCCGCAATGCGGCATCAGCCGCTTCGCTGGCGTAGCCCCGTCCCCAGAACGGTTGCGCGAGACGCCAGCCGATCTCCACGCCAGGCGCAAAAGGCAGCGTGGGCGCCAGCGGCTTGATGCCGACGAAGCCGATGAAGGGCGCCACGCCCGGCGCCTCCACGGCCCAGAAGCCCCAGCCGTGCTCGTCAATGCCGGCGGCCAGCCTGTCGGCCAGGGCATCGCTTTCCTGGGGCGTCATCGGCAACAGGAACTGCGTCACCTGCGGGTCGGCATTCAGGGCGGCGAAAGGCTTGCGGTCCGCCGCGCGCCATTGCCGCAGCACGAGGCGGGGCGTTTCGACTTCGATGTTCAGGGACATATCAACTTCCTCAGCATGGCGGCCAGCGATGGTAGTCCAGCGATGGCGGCGAAGGCGCCCTTTTCGCCCGCCTGAACCATTGCCAACGTATACACTCCAACGGATTCTGCCATGCCAAAGGAATAGTCCGCCATGCGCTTGTCCCTGTCGAAGCTGCCGCGCCCGCTAGGCGTGCTGCTGTTTTCCTCCTTCCTGGCCTTTCAGGCCGGAGCCGCCAGCCTGCCGGCCGGCGTCACGGAGGCCGCCTCGATCGAAGGCATCACCGAATACCGACTGGCCAATGGCCTGCGGGTGCTCCTGGTACCCGACGAATCCAAGCCGTCCACCACGGTCAACATGACGTACCTGGTGGGCTCGCGCAACGAAAACTACGGCCAGACCGGCATGGCGCACCTGTTGGAGCACATGCTGTTCAAGGGCACGTCGACCACCCGCAACGCGATGGGCGAGTTCTCCCGCCGCGGATTGCAGGCCAATGGCTCGACGTCCAGCGACCGCACCAATTACTTCGCGAGCTTCGCGGCCAACCCCGAGACGCTGAAGTGGTACCTCGGCTGGCAGGCCGATGCGATGGTCAATTCGCTGATCGCCAAGGAAGACCTGGACTCGGAAATGACCGTGGTCCGCAACGAGATGGAAAGCGGCGAGAACAACCCGTTCCGCATCCTGATGCAGAAGATGCAGGCTGCCGCCTACCAGTGGCACAGCTACGGCAAGAACACGATCGGCGCGCGTTCCGACGTCGAGAACGTGGATATCGGCCAGCTGCGCGCCTTCTATCACGAGTATTACCAGCCGGACAACGCCGTGCTGATCGTGGCGGGCAAGTTCGACCCGCAGACGACGCTGGCGGACATCGAAGCCACGCTGGGCAAGCTGCCCAAGCCCGACCGCAAGCTGCCGCCGGAATACACGGTGGAACCGACGCAGGACGGCGAGCGCTCGGTGACGTTGCGCCGCACCGGCGGCACGCCGCTGGTCGCGGCGATGTATCACATCCCGGCCGGCGGCAGCGCGGACTTCGTGCCGTTCGACCTGGCGACCACGATCCTGGCGGACACCCCGTCGGGCCGCCTGTACCATGCCCTGGTGCCGACCAAGCTGGCCTCGGGCGTGTTCGGTTTCACGATGGAAAACCTGGACCCGGGACTGGCGATGTTCGCCGCGCAACTGACGCCGGGCAAGGATCTGGACGCCGCCATGAAGGCGATGACGGGCACGCTGGAGACGCTCGACAAGAAGCCCTTCACGGAGCAGGAACTGGACCGCGCGCGCAGCAAGTGGCTGACGTCGTGGGAACAGACGTACAGCGATCCCGAGCAGGTGGGCGTGGCGCTGTCCGAAGCGATCGCGGCGGGCGACTGGCGCCTGTTCTTCCTGCAACGCGACCGCGCGCGCAAGGCGACGCTGGCCGAGGTGCAAAAGGCCGCGACGACCTATCTGGTGCAGAGCAACCGCATCGAGGGCCGCTACATTCCGACCGAGAAGCCGGTGCGTGCGCCGCAGACGGAACGCGTGGACCTCACGGCGGTGTTCAAGGACTACAAGGGCGATCCGGACTTCAAGGCTGCGTCGGCGTTCGATCCCTCGCCGGCCAACATCGACAAGCTGACGCAACGCACGACGCTTGATCTGCCGAATGGTCCGGTGAAACTGGCGCTGCTGCCCAAGGCGACGCGCGGCAGCCGTGTGCAGGCGCAGATGCTGATCCAGTTCGGCAACGAAAAAGACCTGCTGGGCCAGCGCGTCAATTCCAGCGCGGCGGCGGACCTGCTGCTGCGCGGCACGGACAAGCTGTCGCGCCAGGATATCCAGGACCGTCTGGACAAACTGCAGGCTGAACTTGGCTTTACCGGCGGCGGCACGACACTGAAGGTGGCGATGTCGACCAAGGGCGAGAATCTGCCTGAGTTGACGGCGCTGGCGCTGGAGATCATCCGCAACGCGAGCTTCCCGAAGGAGCAGGTCGAGGAATATCAACGCCAACTTGAAACGTCGATCCAGAACGCGATGACGGAACCGTCGGCGCTGGCCGGACGCGCACTGGCGCGCCACGACAATCCGTGGCCTGCGGACGATCTGCGTTATGTGCCGACGTTCGAAGAGTCGCTGGCTAGCGTGCGCGGCCTGAACCGCGAGGCGCTGGCAACGTTCCACGCCAAGTTCTACGGCGCTGGCGATATCGAGTTCTCGGCGGTGGGCGACTTCGAGCCGGCAGCAGTGGAAAAGTCGCTGCGCACGGGACTGGCCGGATGGAAGAAGGCGCCGGCCTACACCCGCGTGCCGAACCCGTACCGCGACGTGCCGGCCAAGCAGTTCGACATCGATACGCCGGACAAGGCCAACGCGTTCTATCTGTCGCGCATGCCGTTGAAGGTGCAGGATACGGACGCGGACTATCCGGCGCTGTACCTGGCCAATTACCTGTTCGGTGCATCGGAAACGTCGCGCTTGTGGAACCGGGTGCGCGAGACGGAGGGCCTGTCGTATAACGTGCGCAGCTCGCTGTCGGTGTCGGCGTTTGAACCGACCGCAAGCTGGAGCATTTACGCGATTTACGCGCCGCAGAATCGCGAGCGGCTGGAGAAGGCGATCAACGAGGAACTGGCGCGCGTGTTGAAGGACGGTTTCTCGGAGAAGGAAATCACGGAGGGGATTACGGCGCTCCTGAACTACCGGAATCTGGCTCGGGCGCAGGACGACGTGTTGGCAAGCACGTGGCTGGATTACCTTGAGCGCGGCCGTACATTTGCGTGGTCTGCAGAAATGGACAAGAAGATTTCCGCCTTGACGCCGGAGACGGTGAACGCGGCGCTGCGCAAGTATGTGCGTCCGGACGGGTTCAGCACGGCGCTGGCGGGGGATTTCAAGAAGCCCTGATGTACCCTCTGTTGGGAAAGCCCCTGCCTCGGCAGGGGTTTTTTTTGCATAGTGGGTGGGCTGTTGCGGTTTGATGATGCTGGGATTGGGCTTGACCATTCCATCTATGGGGCCAATTCTTTCGGTCTGATCTATTACTCGGTTATTTGGAAAGATGTTTTCAGGGATTAAGGGTTTATCCCAGGTGGGAAGGCGCGCACAATTCAGTCCATCGGGAACAGCAAACGAACCACGACGGAGTGCCGCCGGATTCGGTCCCTCTTTACGACGAATTGGAGGTCTCACCATGAAAACCCTAGCAACCACCCTTTTCCTATCCCTGGCCCTGGCCGGTTTCGGCGCACAAGCCGCCGGCGTCGAGCAAGCGAAGAGCAGCGCCCAAGTGGCGACGGAACTGCAAGCAGCGAAGGCAAGCGGCCAGTACACGTTCGGCGAGCTGGACTATCCGCCCGCCCTGCCCCAGAAGACCAGCCTGAGCTCGCAGGAAGTGCAAGCCCAGCTTCAGCAAGCCAAGGTCAGCGGTCAATACACGTTCGGCGAATTGCAGTACCCGCCGGTCGTCGCAACGTCGGGCAGCGCGAAGTCGCGTGCCGACGTCCAGCAGGAACTGGCGCAAGCGAAGGCCAGCGGTCAATACACGTTCGGCGAGCTCGAGTACCCGCCGATCAGCCGGTGAGCTGCTTGCTGTAGCCCGGCCGGCCTCGGGTGGCATCATGGCCTGAGGCCGGTATTTTCGGTGTACAGCGGCGGTTGAAGTAGCAGTAGCAGTAGCAGTAGTCGTTGAAGTCAGCAGTTGAAGTTGAAGTGCAGTCAGCAGTTGAAGTTGAAGTTGCAGTTTGCAGTTGAAGTTGCAGTTCGCAGTTGCAGTTTGCAGTTGAAGTTCGCAGTTGAAGTTGCAGTGGTAGTAGCGAAGAGGCCGTGGCGATTGTCGCGGTCTCTTTTTTTCGTCGGGATTTTGCTGGGCTGCCATTGGGGTTCTTTAGCGCCTGGCGCGGCCACGGCACTCGGCGCACGGGGCCACGATTGCGGTCCGGAGCCTTCGCTCCGGACTTCCCCTGCCTCATCCTCGTCACCGCCTTTGGCGGTTCCTTCGGATTCCGTTGGGCTTATCGACGCCCCGCGCGCCGAGTGCCGCGGCCACACCAGGCTCGCCGTGTCGAACGGCCTCGGACGCTGGGACGGGCGGATTTCTTGGCGTTTTTGCGACGAGCTTTCGGCTGTGGAGGATCTTGCGGGGCCCGCGTTGCGTCGGCCGCGCGGGCGGCCTTGCAACGCTTACGCGATGCGTTGCGTCAGCGGGGGTGCGCTGCGCGCTGGTGGGGAGCCCTGGGCAGAAGTGTGCGTTGCCCGCTGGTGGAGAGTCCTAGGCAGAAGTGTGCAATGCGCGATGGTGGAGAGTTCCGGGCAGAACTGTGCGCTGCGCGATGGTGGAGAGTCCCGGGCAGAAGTGTGCGTTGCGCGCTGGTGGAGAGCTTAGGGCAGCGCTGCGTTACGCCCCTAATGGAGCGCTTGGTGTAGCACCTGCATGCAGGCGAAAGCTTCCTGGACTGCGTATTCCCGCATATGCGTAATTTTTAGAAGCCCTTCGATATCTCGCCAATTTGGAAGGTGGTTTCATGCCGTTCGGGTTCATGCCGGGATTTGGCGTGCTGCATCTGGCCATCGAGATCATCAGATGGACCACGACGATGGGCCGCCGGACTCGGTTTCACTTAAAGCAATCTGGAGGTCTCACTCATGAAAATCCTGGCCACGACGCTGTTTGTTTCCCTGGCCCTGGCAGGCTCCGGCGCTCACGCAGCTGGCGTTGAACAATCCAAGTCCCGTTCCCAGGTGGCGGCCGAATTGCAGGAAGCCAAGGTCAGCGGCCAATACACGTTTGGCGAGCAGGACTATCCGGCGGCACAGCCCCGCACCTCCAACCTGACCGAGCAGGACGTGCGCGTCCAGCTTGAGCACGCCAAGGCCAACGGCGAATACACGTTCGGCGAACTCGACTACCCGCCGAGCAGCCGCTAAGGGGCTCGCGGTTCTGCGTGATCCCGCAGCACTGTCCCTGACGCGCCAAGCATTGTTGGCGACCAAACGAAAAAAAGCCGCGACTCTCGTCGCGGCTTTTTGCGCTGAGCGGCAGCGCGATCAGCTGAAGACTGATCAGCTGAAGAATTCCTTGACGCGGTCCGTCCAGGACTTGCTTTGCGGCGAGTGGCGATCGCCACCGTCGTTCAGCGAAGCCTCGAATTGGCGCAGGATGTTCTTTTGGTCGTCGCTCAGGCGCACGGGCGTTTCCACCACGACGTGGCAGTACAGGTCGCCCGGGTAGCTGCCGCGCACGCCGCGGATGCCCTTGCCGCGCAGGCGGAAGGTTTTGCCGGATTGCGTGCCTTCGGGGATGGAGATCTCGGCCTTGCCGCCCAGCGTGGGGACCTGGAGCTCGCCGCCCAGTGCCGCCGTGGTGAACGGGATGGTCAGTTCGCAGTGCAGGTCGTCGCCGTCGCGCTGGAAGATCTTGTGCTGCTTGATGTGGATTTCCACATACAGGTCGCCGGGAGGACCGCCGTTGATGCCGGGTTCGCCATTGCCGCTGGAGCGGATGCGCATGCCGTCGTCGATGCCGGCCGGAATCTTGACCTGGAGGGTCTTGTTGCGGCGAATGCGGCCGACGCCGTCGCAGGCCTGGCAGGGATCGGTGATTTCCTTGCCGTTGCCGTGGCAGGTGGGGCAGGTCTGCTGGACGCTGAAGAAGCCTTGCTGCATACGCACGGCGCCCGAGCCGCCGCAGGTGCGGCAGGTCTTGGGCGAGGTGCCGGGCTTGGCGCCGGAGCCGTGGCAGGTGTCGCAGTTTTCCCAGCTGGGGACGCGGATTTCGGTGTCGAAACCGGCTGCCGCTTGTTCCAGGGTGATTTCCAGCGCGTACTTGAGGTCGGCGCCGCGGTAGACCTGGGGTCCGCCGCCGCGACGGCCGCCGCCGGCGCCGCCGAAAATCTCGCCGAAGATGTCGCCGAACGCGTCGGCGAAACCGCCGCCCATGCCCGCGCCGCCCATGCCGGCGGCGTTGGGGTCGACGCCTGCATGACCGTAGCGGTCGTATGCGGCGCGTTTTTGGTCATCGCCCAGGACCTCGTAGGCTTCCTTGGCTTCCTTGAACTTCTCTTCGGCTTCTTTGCTGTCCGGATTACGATCCGGATGGTATTTCATGGCCAGCTTTCGATAGGCCTTCTTGAGATCGTCGTCCGAGGCGTTTTTTGCCACGCCCAGGATTTCGTAATAGTCGCGTTTTGCCATGATCCGTGGGCTCGAAACCGAGCCTTCTTTTCAGTGCTACAGAATGAGTACGCCCGGTAGGCGGATTTCTCCGGCTACCGGGCGGCAGAGGCAGTCAGTGCCCGGCCATTATTGGTCGCGCTTGACTTCCTTGAAGTCGGCGTCGACGACGTTGTCGTCCACCGGCTTCGCGTTGTCGGCCGCTTGCTGCTGGCCGGCGGCTTGCTGCGCCTGCATGTCGGCGTACATCTTTTCGCCCAGCTTCTGCGAAGCCGTGGACAGGGCTTCGACCTTGGCGTCGATCGCGGCCTTGTCGCCTTCCTTCAGCGTTTCTTCCAGGTCCTTGATGGCGGCCTCGATGCTTTCCTTCTCGGCAGCTTCGAGCTTGTCGCCGTACTCGGTCAACGACTTGCGGGTGGCATGCACCAGCGCGTCGGCCTGGTTACGCGACTGAGCCAGTTCGGCGACGCGGTGATCTTCCTCGGCGTTGGCCTCGGCATCCTTGACCATGCGCTGGATCTCGTCTTCCGACAGACCCGAGTTGGCCTTGATGGTGATCTTGTTTTCCTTGCCGGTGCCCTTGTCCTTGGCGGACACGTGCAGGATGCCGTTGGCGTCGATGTCGAACGTGACTTCGATCTGCGGCATGCCGCGCGGCGACGGCGGGATCCCTTCAAGGTTGAACTCGCCCAGGGCCTTGTTGCCCGCAGCGATTTCGCGCTCGCCCTGGAACACCTTGATCGTCACGGCCGGCTGGTTGTCGTCGGCCGTCGAGAACGTCTGCGAGAACCGGGTCGGGATCGTGGTGTTCTTCTGGATCATCTTGGTCATGACACCACCCAGGGTTTCGATACCCAGGGACAGCGGCGTGACGTCCAGCAGCAGCACGTCCTTGCGGTCGCCCGACAGCACGGAGCCCTGGATGGCGGCGCCAGCGGCCACGGCTTCATCGGGGTTCACGTCCTTGCGCGGATCCTTGCCGAAGAATTCCTTCACCTTTTCCTGGACCTTGGGCATGCGGGTCATGCCGCCGACCAGGATCACGTCGTCGATGTCGGAAACCTTGACGCCGGCGTCCTTGATGGCGACGCGGCAGGGCTCGATCGTGCGTTCGATCAGTTCTTCGACCAGCGCTTCCAGCTTGGCGCGCGTGATCTTCAGGTTCAGGTGCTTGGGACCGGAAGCATCGGCCGTGATGTACGGCAGGTTGATTTCGGTCTGCTGCGCGGACGACAGTTCGATCTTGGCTTTTTCAGCGGCTTCCTTCAGGCGTTGCAGCGCCAGCACGTCCTTGGACAGGTCAACGCCTTGTTCCTTCTTGAACTCGGCAATGATGTAGTCGATGATGCGCTGGTCAAAGTCTTCGCCGCCCAGGAAGGTGTCGCCGTTGGTCGACAGCACTTCGAACTGCTTTTCGCCGTCCACATCGGCGATTTCGATGATGGACACGTCGAACGTGCCGCCGCCCAGGTCATAGACGGCGATCTTGCGGTCGCCCTTTTCGGTCTTGTCCAGGCCGAACGCCAGCGCCGCGGCGGTGGGTTCGTTGATGATGCGCTTGACTTCCAGGCCCGCGATGCGGCCGGCGTCCTTGGTGGCCTGGCGCTGGCTGTCGTTGAAGTACGCGGGCACGGTGATGACGGCCTCGGTCACTTCTTCGCCCAGGTAGTCCTCGGCGGTCTTCTTCATCTTGCGCAGCACGTCGGCCGACACTTGGGGAGGCGCCATCTTCTTGCCGCGCACTTCAACCCAGGCGTCGCCGTTGTCGGCTTTGACGATGGCGTAGGGCATCAGATTGATGTCCTTTTGCACGGCTTTTTCTTCGAACTTGCGACCGATCAGGCGCTTCACTGCGTACAGCGTGTTGCGCGGGTTGGTCACGGCCTGACGCTTGGCAGGCGCGCCGACCAGGGTCTCGCCGTCATCCATGTAGGCAACGATGGAGGGAGTGGTGCGAGCACCTTCCGCGTTTTCGATGATCTTGACCTGCCCGCCGTCCATGACAGCCACGCAGCTGTTGGTCGTTCCCAGGTCAATGCCAATAATCTTGCTCATGGTGGGTTACCTTGATTATTAAATCTATGAAAATTTGGGGAAAACTGCTTGTCTCCCCGTAACTGGGGCTGCCCGTGGGGTTTTTCAAGACGCCGGGCTGGAAATTTCCGGGCCCGGGTCCTGCAGGCGCTGGATTGCCGCAGTGAACTGGGGCAATCCGGGCCAGCCGGTGATGCGCCCAAGGCGCTTGCCGGACCGGTACAGCACAAAAGTGGGGACGCCATGCAACGAAAACCGGCGGCCCAGCGGTTCATCCGCGTAGACATCGGCTTCGAACCACGTGAGGCCAAGCCCCAGCAGCGTTTCCTGGTGCAGCAGCGCCGCCTGCTTGAACAGGTTGCAGTTGTAGCAATCCTGGCCCCACAGGAAGACACAGCGCAGGTCGGTGCCGGGCGCTTGCACCACGGCCGCGTCGAATCCCGCGGTGTCGACATGGCGCATGCCGAACACCTGGAATACCTGGGCCGGGTCGAAGCGCGGGTCGGTCATGGCGGATACGCGGTTCAGCCCTGGCCTGCCGAGACGACCACGAGCGCGGGGCGCAGGGTGCGGTCGGCGATCACGTAGCCCTTCTGCAGCAGTTGCACCACCGTGTTGGCGGGCTGTTCATGCGGAATGGACGAAATGGCCTGGTGCTGGTGCGGATCGAACTTGTCGCCCTGCGCCGGTGCGATTTCCTTGAGCAGGTTGCGCTCGAATGCGGCGGCCAACTGCTTTAGGGTGACTTCGACGCCTTCGCGCAGCGTTTCGACCGTCTGATCAGGTTGGGCCAGGGCAGCTTCCAGGCTGTCCTTGACCGGAACCAGGCTTTCGGCGAACGATTCGATGCCGAACTTGCGCGCCTTGGACACTTCTTCCTGGGCGCGGCGGCGCACGTTCTCGGCTTCAGCTTGCACACGCAGAAGCTGGTCGTGCTGCTCGTTGACGGTAGCCTGGGCGGCGTCCAGCTGGGCGCGCAACTCGTTCAGCTCGGCCTGCGCGGCGTCCTGGGCGGCGGGTGCCGCATCGGCGTTCTGGCCGACTTCGGGCGCCTGGTCAGCAGGCTCGTGGGGTGCCGTCATGGGGAATCCTCCAAAAAGAATGGCTTTCGGAGACATGAATGGGGGCCAATACCCCTAATTCAAGCCCGGGTAAGCGAAATATTCCCCAGGACCCGGCGCCGCGGCCGGGCGGCTGGCGGCGGTTTCCTACTTTTTGCTTGGCTGCGCGGGAGCGACGGGGTCGCTGGCGGGGAAGCTTTCCTTCAGTGCGCGGTCCACCCGCTTGTCGTCCGCGTCCGGATCCGAAGGGATCGCGACGGGGTCGCTGGCCGGGAAGGTGTCGGCCAGGGCCTCGTCCAGGTCGTGTTCGACGCGGTCTTCGTCGACGGGAGTGCTGACTTTGCCCTTCTTGACCGATTCGCCAGTCTTGGGATCATGGTGCATGCGCCTTCTCCTTCAAGTCCGTGGTGTCTGGAATCCACCCCTGCAAGTATCGTTCCACCAGCCCTGACAACCCCGCGATCCAGGCCGGATCGTCGTTGATGGCGGGAATGTAACGGAACTGCTTGCCACCGGCCTCGAGAAAGGCGTCGCGGCATTCCAGGCTGATTTCTTCCAGGGTTTCGAGACAGTCTGCCACAAATCCCGGGCACACCACATCGACCTCGGTGACGCCCGATGCGGCTAGTGCCTTGAGGGTCGGTTCGGTGTAGGGCTCCAGCCAGCGGGCGGTGCCGAACCGGCTCTGGAAGGTCACTTCGATCTGGTCGCGGGGCAGCGAAAGTCGCTGGGCCAGGAGCCGGGCCGTTTCCATGCAGTCGCGGTAATACGGGTCGCCCAGCTCGATGGAGTAGCGCGGCAGGCCATGAAAGCTCATGACCAGCTTCTGCGGCTTGCCGTGTTCGCTCCAGTACCGCTCGATGCGCGCGGCCAGCGGGTCCAGGTAGGCGGGGTCGTCGTGAAACCGCTTGATGAAGCGCATTTCCGGCTGATCGCGCAGTTTGCCCATGTAGCGGGTAACCGCGTCGACGACGGTGGCGGTGGTGCTGGCGGCGTACTGCGGATACAGCGGCACGGTCAGGATGCGCTCGCAGCCCTGCTTACGCAGGTTTGAGATGGCGTGCGGGATGGAGGGATTGCCATAGCGCATGCCCAACTCGACTGCGGCATCCACCCCGGCCGCCTGCAGGGCGGCGCGCACGCCGTCGGTCTGCCGCTGGCTGTAGACCATCAGGGGCGAACCTTCCTTCATCCAGATGCCGCCATAGCGGGGCTCGAGGCGCTTGGGGCGGCGCACGAGCACAATGCCGTGCAGGATGGGCTTCCAGAGGTAGCGCGGGATCTCGATGACGCGGGGGTCGGACAGGAATTCGCCCAGGTACTTGCGGATGTCCTTGGCCGTCGGCGTGTCGGGCGTGCCCAGGTTCACCAGCAGCACGCCGACCTTGCCAGGCACGCGCGGCGGCGGATCTTCGTTGAAGGGGTCTTCTTGCTCGGGTTCAGGAAGGTAGCGCTCAGGCCAGAGATACTTGAACAGGCGAAGAAACACAAAAACTCCCCTTCCTCCGCAAGGAGGATGTAGCTTTGAATGGAACTACTGGTTGTGGCTGAGGGCGTTGGACAGCAGGCGCGCCGTGATGTCCACGATGGGTATGACGCGCTCGTAGGCCATGCGGGTCGGACCGATGACGCCCAGCGTGCCCACCACCTTGCCATCCACGCCATACGGCGCGGTGATGACGGAAACGTCTTCCAGGGGCACCAGTTGCGAATCGCCACCGATGTAGATCTGCACGCCCTGCGCCCGGCTGGAGACATCCAGCAACTGCAGCAGGTCGGTCTTTTTCTCGAACAACGAAAACATCTTGCGCAACCGGTCCATGTCGGACGCGATGTCGGTCACGTCCAGCAGCTTGCGCTCGCCGGAAATGACCACGGCGTCGCCGTCCTCGGCGGCTTCGGCGCTGGCCTCGACGGCGGCCTGCATGAGGCGCGAGATGTCTTCGCGCAACTGGGCCAGCTCGGTCGAGAGCGTCTGGCGCACGGCATTGAACGATTTGCCGGCGAAGTGCATGTTGAAGAAGTTGCCGGCCTCCAGCAGTTCGGATTCGGCGTAATCCCGCTGGACGAAGAGAATGCGGTTCTGGACGTCGCCATCGGGCGTCACGATGATCAACAGGACGCGCTTGTCGGACAGGCGGATGAATTCGATCTGGCGAAACACCTGGGCCCGCTTGGGCGTGAGCACCACGCCCGCGAATTGCGTCAGATTCGACAGCAACGCGGCGGCCGCGTTGACGGCGCGGGTGGGTTCGGCGGCAGAGAGCATTTCGCCCATGTTGTGCGGCTGAAGCTGGTACGACTGTACCGACAGCAGCGAATCGACGAACATGCGGTATCCGCGCGGCGTGGGTACACGGCCGGCGGAAGTATGCGGACTATGGATCAACCCCAGCTCTTCCAGGTCCGCCATGACGTTGCGGATGGTTGCCGGGGACAAGTCGAAGACTTTAGATAGCGTCCGCGAGCCGACTGGCTGCCCATCGGCGATGTAGCGTTCTATCAACGCTTTCAGTAATGCGCGTGCGCGGTCATCCATAGCGGCTATTTTAGGGAATCTTTTTCGGTTGGGGCGATTTTTGTCCCGCAACCCGATATACGGCCCCATATAATCGGCTAATTGGCCCATTCTGGGTACATCCAGCTTTACGGTTTTGCCCTTTTTCATTTGTACGCAGCCATGCACTTTCCCACCGTCGCCCTGATCGGCAGATACCAGGACACCGGCCTGGACACACCGCTGAGAGCCCTTGCGCACGCGCTGACGCAAGCGGGCCGACATGTGTTGATCGACGCAGACACGGCGCGCAATACCGGGCTGACCGAATATCCCATCGCCACGCTCGAGGAAATCGGCAAGACCGCCTCGCTGGCCGTGGTCATGGGCGGCGACGGCACCGTGCTGGGCGCCAGCCGCCATCTCGCGCCTTATGGCATGCCGCTGGTCGGCATCAACCACGGGCGCCTGGGCTTCATCACCGACATCGCCTTGCAGGACGCGCACGCAGCGCTTGCCCGGGTGCTCGAGGGCAGCTTCCAGATCGAAGACCGCATGCTGCTCGAAGGCAGCGTATGGCGCGGCGATCAAAAGATGTACTCCGCCTCGGCGCTGAACGACGTGGTCCTGAACCGTGCGGGACGCGGCGGCATGATCGAGGTCCGGGTCGAATTGGACGGCGCCTTCATGTATACGCAGCGTGCCGACGGCCTGATCATCGCCACGCCCACCGGGTCCACCGCCTATGCGCTGTCGGCCAACGGCCCCATTCTGCATCCGGGCATGAACGCCATGGTGCTGGTGCCGGTGGCGCCGCAAACGCTGTCGAACCGCCCCATCGTCATCCCGGACACCGGTGTGCTCAACATGACGCTCACTGCCATGGGCCGCGTCGAAGTCGGCGCCAGTGTGCATTTCGACATGCAGACCTGGTCCGACCTGCAACCGGGCGACCGCATCGTCGTGCAGCGCGCGCCCTACACCATCCGATTCGTGCATCCCGAAGGCTATAGCTTCTTCTCCACCCTGCGCCGCAAGCTGCACTGGAACCTGATGCCCGAAGCCTCCGACAACGTAGAGTAGTTAGCGCCCCCACATGCTGCGCACCCTGCACATCCGCGACTTCGTCATCGTCGAACAGACCGAAATCCATTTCGGTCCCGGCTTTACCGTCTTTTCCGGCGAAACCGGCGCCGGAAAATCCATCCTGGTCGATGCGCTGGCCCTGACCCTTGGCGAGCGCGGCGACGCCAGCATGCTGCGCGAAGGCGCGACCCGCGCCGACATCACCGCCGTCTTCGACACCCCCAAGGCCCTGCATGCGTGGCTGGCCGAACGCGAGATCGACGCCGACGACGAACTCTCGCTGCGGCGTGTCATCGATGCGCAAGGCCGCAGCCGCGCTTATATCAACGGCACACCGGCCACCGTGGCGCAGCTGCGCGAACTCGGCGACAGCCTGGTCGACATCCACGGCCAGCACGCGCACCAAAGTCTGATGCGTCCCGATGCCCAGCGCGACCTGCTGGACGCGCACGGCGGCCATGGCGATCTGCGTCAGGCGGTCGGCCAGGCATGGAAGCAATGGCGCGCACTGGCGCGCCAATTGGAATCCGCTGAAAAAGACGCGGAAAGCCTCGCGACAGAACGCGAAAGCCTGCAATGGCGGGTCAATGAACTCGACCAGCTCAACCTCGGGCCGGACGAATGGGAAGCCCTGCAATCCGAGCACACGCGCCTGTCGCATTCGCAATCGCTGCTGGACGGGGCTTCGCAGATCCTTGAAACGCTGGACGGCGAAGGCGACTCCGCGCATCACCGCGTGACCGCCGCAAACCAGCGTCTGCAGCAGATGCTGCGGCACGATCCGGGCCTGAAGGGCGTCCATGACGAACTGGAATCGGCCCGCATCGCCATCAGCGAAGCCGTGTCCGACCTGAACAACTATGTCAGCCGGGTCGAACTTGATCCGAAGCGGCTTGCGGACGTGGAAGCGCGTCTCGGGCTGGTGTTCGAGACCGCCCGCAAGTTCCGCACCGAACCCGACGCGTTGTGCGAATTGCGGGAATCCCTGCATGCAGAGCTGGCGGCCCTGCAGGCCGCCGGCGACATCGACGCGCTGCGCGCCCAGGCGGCCGCGGCGCAGGCGCAATACGACGCAGTCGCCGCCAAGCTCACGACCGCGCGCCGCAAGGTTGCCAAGGATCTGGGCAAGCAGGTCACCCAGGCCATGCAGACGCTCGCAATGCAGGGCGGCCGCTTCGAACCGGCGCTTACGCCGTCCGCACCCTCCGCGCACGGCAGCGAACAGGTCGAATTTCTGGTCGCCGGCCACGCCGGCACCACCCCGCGGCCACTGGCCAAGGTCGCTTCGGGCGGCGAACTGTCCCGCATCTCGCTTGCGCTATCGGTTATCGCCAGCCGCGCGGCGCGCGTTCCCACGCTGATCTTCGACGAAGTCGACAGCGGCGTGGGCGGCGCTGTCGCCGAATCCGTCGGCAAGCTGCTGCGCGAGCTGGGTGAACGCCATCAGGTGCTGTGCGTCACCCACCTGCCCCAGGTTGCTGCCTGCGCCAACAACCAGTTCCTGGTCAGCAAGGCCGAATCGCGCGGCACCACGCGCTCCAGCATCGAACCGCTGGACGCCCCGGCCCGCGTCGAGGAAATCGCGCGCATGCTGGGCGGCATGAAGCTCACCGCCACCACCCGGGAACACGCGCGCGAAATGCTGGAAGGCTTCGGGCAGACCGCGCCCCGAGTCTGACCCCGCGTGGGGGCATCCCTCGACCGACGCGCACGCAATGGCCAAATGCAAAAAGCCCCTTCACATCGAAGGGGCTTTGTTTTTCACCTAAGCAGCCGGACGGACCGGCCGCTAGCCTGCCGACTTGGGCTTACCGGCCCTTGAGGCAGCTACCGCAGATGCCGTACAGCACCATCGCGTGGCTTTCCAGTGCGAAGGCGTTGTCCTTGGCGATCTTCTGCTGGCGCTTTTCGATCTCGGGATCCGAGAACTCGACCACCTTGCCGCAATTGGTGCAGATCAAGTGGTCGTGGTGGTCGCCGTCGTTCAATTCGAAAACGGCCTTGCCGCTGTCGAATTGGCTGCGCGCCAGGATGCCGGCCTGCTCGAACTGGGTCAGCACGCGATAGACGGTCGCCAGGCCGATTTCGACGTTTTCGCCGATGAGGGCGCGGTAGACGTCTTCGGCGCTCAGGTGCCGTTCACCCGATTTGCGGAAAATATCAAGAATCTTCAGGCGAGGAAAAGTCGCCTTCAAACCCATGTTTTTCAGTTCGCTTTGGTCGCTCATGGTGTAATCGCTCTCCGTCCGCGTTGGCATGGGCAAGGACTGGGGTCACCGCAAGCCGGCTCGCCGAATTCATGCCGCCTCGCGGAACTATCCTGATGAAACCTTTATGATAACGGTTTTGCTTGCTTCCAAATAATAGGGGCGCGTAGTGTCCATGTTTGCACGTATTCCCTCCCGCTCTCTGAAGACCGGTTTGGCCGTCGCCGCCCTGGCCGTCGCCTTGGCGGGCTGCACCTCAAACAAATGGGGCTTCCCTTACAAAGCTCCGGTCCAGCAGGGTAACTGGATCACGCAGGAACAGGTCGCACTGCTCCAGCCCGGCATGACCCGCGAACAAGTCCGCTTCGCGCTCGGCAGCCCCACGCTCACCAGCGTGCTGCACGCCAACCGCTGGGACTACCCGTATTACTTCAAGCCCGGTTACGGCAACTCGCAAGAGCGCAAGTTCACCGTCTGGTTCGAAAACGACCGCCTCGTGCGCTGGGAAGGCGACAAGCAGCCTGATCTGCAGCCCTACCAGATCAACACGCCGGATGCCGTTGCCGACGAAAAGGCCGACAAGCGTCTGAATCGGGACGAAGAGCGTATCAAGCAAGAGCAGGACGAACAGAAGCGCGACGCCGATGCGCCCGTCAGCCCGCTCAACCAATACCCAGGCCAGCCGGGCAACGCGCCCGAGCCGCTGCTTTAAACCGAAGGACTTTTTTATGCGTATTGCTATCGCCGGCGCCAACGGCCGCATGGGCCAGATGCTGATCGAGGCCATCCTGAAGGCCGACGGCCTGGAGCTGGCTGTTGCGCTGGACGTTCCGGGCTCTGCTTCGCTGGGCCGCGATGCCGGCGCCCAGCTGGGCAAGCAGACGGGCGTGGCCATCACGGATGATCTGGACGCCCTTGCCGGCGCCGATTGCCTGATCGACTTCACCCGCCCGGAAGGCACCCTCAAGCACCTGGAAGCCTGCGTCAAGCACGGCGTGAAGGCCGTCATCGGCACCACCGGTTTTGACGACAATGGCCGCGCCGCAATCGAAGTCGCTGCGCAAAAGACCGCCATCGTGTTCGCCCCCAACATGAGCGTGGGCGTCAACGCCACGCTCAAGCTGCTGGACATGGCGGCCCGCATCCTGAACGCCGGCTATGACGTCGAAGTGTTCGAAGCGCACCACCGCAACAAGGTCGACGCGCCTTCGGGCACGGCGCTGAAGATGGGCGAAACGATTGCGTCCGCCTGGGACGTTGCCCTGCCCGACGTCGCCACCTGGAGCCGCCACGGCGACACCGGCGTGCGCAAACCCGGCACCATCGGCTTTTCGGTGCTGCGCGGCGGCGACATCGTCGGCGATCACACCGTGTCGTTCTGCGGCATCGGCGAGCGCATCGAAATCACGCACCGCTCGTCCAGCCGGGCCACCTACGCGGAAGGCGCGCTGCGCGCGGCGCGCTTCCTCGACGGCAAGAGCAACGGTCTGTACGACATGCAGTCGGTGCTGGGCCTCTGATCCGGTTCACGGCGCTAAAAATAAAGGACCCCTCGGGGTCCTTTTTTCATGCCGTGTTCTTGCGGTTCTTTTGGCGCGGCCGGCTAGGCGCGGCCAGCCAGGTCCGGCCGGTCACACCACGACGGGTTCCGGCTCCAGCCGCACGCCATAACGGTCAGCCACGGCGTCTTGCACCGCTCGCGCCAGGCCCATGATGTCCTCGGCCGTGGCGCCGCCTCGATTGATCAGCACGAGCGCCTGCCGGTCATGCACACCCGCCGCGCCCAACGCCTTGCCCTTCCAGCCGCATTGATCGATCAGCCAGCCGGCGGCCAGCTTGTAGCGGCCATCGGGCTGCGGATACGACACCAGGCCGGGAAAACGCGCCGCCAGCGCTTCACGCTGCGCAGCCGGCACGATCGGATTCTTGAAGAAGCTGCCCGCATTACCAGTGACGGCGGGGTCCGGCAGCTTGGCTCGCCGGATCTCGCAAACCGCCTCGAACACGTCGCGCGCGCTGGGCGCTCCGTCCGCCAGCCGCGCATGACGTTGCAGATCGGGATATTCCAGCACGGGCCGCCAGGGGCGCGGCAACGCAAAACGCACGCTTACGATGATCCAGCGGCCAGGTTCATCATGTTTGAACGTGCTGTCGCGGTATGAAAACCTGCACTCGGCCGCCCGCATTTCCACGAAGCGTGCCTCGCGCACATCCCAGGCCGTCAGACTGTGGAACCGCTCCTGCAGCTCAACGCCGTAAGCGCCGATGTTCTGCACCGGCGAGGCGCCGACGGTACCGGGGATCAACGCCAGATTCTCCAGGCCGTCCCATCCCTGCGCCACGCAGGCCGCTACGAATCCGTGCCAGCTCTCGCCGCCCGCGGCTTCGACGATCCATGCGTCCGGCCGCGCCTCCAGCAGACGCACGCCTTCGAACGCGACGCGCGCGACCAAGCCCGGCACGCACTCTGGCAACACCACATTGCTGCCGCCGCCCAACACCAGCAGCGACGGCGCCGCTTGCGCGAGCGCCGACAAGGCCGGCAATTGCGCCGGATCGCGCAGCGCGACGAAGGCGTCGGCCCGGGACGCGAGTCCCAGCGTATTCAGACGAGTAAGGTCCTGCACGGCCGGAGACAACGAATCGGACGCGGGT
The DNA here is from genome assembly GCF_022346505.1 of Achromobacter sp. ACRQX. NCBI lineage: Bacteria > Pseudomonadati > Pseudomonadota > Betaproteobacteria > Burkholderiales > Alcaligenaceae > Achromobacter > Achromobacter sp. ACRQX. The sequence goes on along the minus strand of NZ_JAKRML010000039.1, from coordinate 28,607 downwards.
CCGGCGAAGGAATTTGACATGGGTGCTACGTGGTGTGCTATAGTTTCTGTCTTCGCTCAGTTTACTTGATTGAGTGCTTGACCCGATTTGAAGTTCGAATCGAAACGGCCACAGCGGCTCAGGACAAGCTCAAAAAATCGTGCTAGACTGCGCGCCTTCTGATCGATAACCAAGTTGATCAGAGTGAATAAGAAAAGCGGTTCTGAGCAGTTTGCGGAACCAATGCGGGAGTAGCTCAGTTGGTAGAGCGCAACCTTGCCAAGGTTGAGGTCGCGAGTTCGAGACTCGTCTCCCGCTCCAGATTTTGATGTGCAGCTTTCTCAAAGCTGCACATCATTGAAAGCAAGGGCCGAAAGGCCCTTTTTTCATGCCTGAAGAGCCAGTTCATGCAGCACATGCGAGCCGGCTTGATGGATGAAAAAATTAATGTATACTCTCGCCTCGCTGATTGGACAGCCGCCAGATTCTTGAAGATTCTTCTTGAAGACTCAAGCGCACAGCCAGCGATGAGGGTATTAGCAAATGCGGGAGTAGCTCAGTTGGTAGAGCGCAACCTTGCCAAGGTTGAGGTCGCGAGTTCGAGACTCGTCTCCCGCTCCAGATTTCGGTCTGCCGTGCAAAGACCCTTAAAAGTATGTACAATCGCTGTCTTTGGTGAACAGCCCTGATACCAAAACAGGCATTCATCAAAACAAGCTAAAGCTTGTAGCTTAGTAGTAATAAGCAGTACCCCAGCAGTACCCCCGCGGGAGTAGCTCAGTTGGTAGAGCGCAACCTTGCCAAGGTTGAGGTCGCGAGTTCGAGACTCGTCTCCCGCTCCAAATACAAAGAGGAAGCATCGGCCAACACCGCGCTTCCTTTTTTCTTGCAAGTGCTGGCGCAATGGCAGAGTGGTTATGCAGCGGATTGCAAATCCGTGTACGTCGGTTCGATTCCGGCTTGCGCCTCCAGCATCTTTCCCCCCTTCTCCCCAGCATCTCGTTACCCATCCCTACGCCCGGTCAGCCGGATGATTGTTATGGTGACCCCGTTTTCATTTGAACGATGAGTCCATGCACAACATCCCGGTATCGCAACCGCGCCGCTTCACTGCCCGCCCTGCTTTCCTGAGCCTGTCCGCCGCCGCGCTGATCGCGCTAGCGCCGCTGGCTGCCGAGGCGCATGACAAGCACCATCACCACCGCCACAAGGGCGGCGAGTATAAGGAAAAGTATTGGGATGGCGCCTGCAAGGTCGAGCGCAAGTGGAAGCGCAACGGCGACTACAGCGAAAAGCGCAAATGCCGTGACGACTATGCTTATGGCTACGCACCGCAACCCGTGGCGGTGCCCGTGATGCCGGTGCAACCTGGCATCGTCATCTCGCCCACGATCGTCATCCGCCCCTGAGATCATGGATCAATCGGTAAAGGACGCCCTCGCCCGCTGGCCGAATGTGCCGGCTGTCTACGGATGGCTGTCACTGGATGCGCGCGGCCGCTGGCGCCTTCATCCGCAAGGACATGCCAATGACGGCGGGCCGGGCGAGCCGATCACCAACACACAGATCCTGGAATTCATCAGCCGCAATTACGAACGCGACGATGACGGCCGCTGGTTTTTCCAGAACGGCCCGCAACGGGTGTTCGTGCGTCTGGACGCAGCGCCCTTTGTGATGCGCCTTGCCGATGACAATCGCGGCCTCATCACGCACACGGATGCGACCGTCGACGCAGTCAGCGCGTGGTGGCTGGATGATGAAGGCCAGCTCTACGCATCGACGCCGATGGGCGCCGGCATCGTGCTGGACCGCGATTTGCAGCCGCTGCTGGAGATGATGCGGACGCAAGCTGGTGGTCCGCTGCTGGACGCGCTGGCCGAACTGGCGGCTAGCCATTCGATGACAGCCGTCTGGCCTGACGTGTACGCGGCAGCGCCGCTGCACGCAATCGCGCAGGCAGACATCGCCGCGCGCCTGGGATTTGACCCCGCCCCGCACGCCCCCGCGGCCTGACGGGCCAGCGCAAACTCAGAACATCCCGTTGCTGTTGGCGGCCTTCTCGGGAATCGGTTGCACGGCATCCCAATGTTCGACGATCTTGCCGCCTTCCAGGCGAAAGATGTCGATGATGGCGTTGCCGCGCGTACCCGGCTCGCGCACGGCGTGGACATGCAGGATGACGTAATCGCCATCCGTGAACACGCGCTTGATTTCGCTGTGCGAGGCGGGATACTTGTCGCGCAGGAATGCGATGAATTGCCGGAAGCCCTCGGGGCCGTCGGCCGCGTTGGGATTGTGCTGCACATAACGATCGCCCACGTACTTGAGCGCGGCGTCCGCGTCTTTCTGGTTCAAGCCTTTTTCATAGAACGCCAGGACGGCAGCCTTGTTGGCGGCTTCCTGTTCGGGCGTGGCTTGCGCGGCGCAGGCCAGGACGGAAAACAGCAGTGCGGCAAACGTGCGCATGAACATAGGCCGGGACATAACGACTCCAGATAAAAAAAGGCGAAGCCATTCTATGGCCCCGCCTTCGCGCGGGCCACGTCCGGCCCGGTAAACAGATTGATGCGCGTAGCGCTCAGTGGCTTGACGCCGCTATGGCTCAGCGGCGGCCGCTTTTGACCAGCGCGAACTTGCCGTCGCCCAACAGCGCCAGGACGGCAGCCGCCACGGTCAGAAAAATCGGATATTCCCAACCGCCGCCCGGGTTGCCGAAGCCCCAGCCATTGCCAAAATGGACCGTCGACGCCGCGAAGAGCTGCACCACGGCAATCGCAGCGACCCAGCGCGGCACCACGCCCAGGATCAGCAGGATGCCGCCAGCCACTTCGAAAAACGTGACGGGATAGGCCAACCAGCTGGCAAAACCGATCTTGGCAAAGAACTGGGCGGTGCCGGGCAGCGTGAACACCAGCAGCTTGGTCAGGCCATGAGCCAGGAACATCACGCCCAGCGCCACGCGCAAGAGCAACGCAGCATACGGCGCGGTACGGGAATCAATCATTGCAATCATCCTTGTGCAGAAAAGCGAATCGCCCGGAGCAGGCAGATCCTTCATGGGCCGTATTCTTGCGATTCCAAAAACAAAGATAAACATGCAGAATTGCAAATTATTGTTCCTCGATAGGAAACAATCTTGGACACCCATACGGCCATGCAGACCTATGCCAAGGTCGTCGAACTGGGCTCATTCGCGGCAGCCGCCGACAAGATGGGCCAGGCGCGATCTGTGGTGACGCGGCAGATCGCCTATCTGGAGCAGAAGTACGGCGTACGCCTGCTGAATCGCACGACGCGCAAGCTCAGCATGACGGACGCCGGACGCGCCTTCTATGACCGCGTCCGGCCCATTCTGGCGGAAGTTGCCGACCTGGAGCTGTCGCTGCAGGCGGAAGGCCAGCGGCCCAGCGGAAGATTGCGGGTCAGCGCGCCCGTGTCCTTTGGCATCCTGCATCTGGGGCCAGCCATCGCCGAATACCTGCAGCGCTATCCGGACGTGGTGATCGACCTCGACCTGAACGACCGCGTGGTGGATCTGGTCGAGGACGGCTACGACGTTGCGGTGCGCATCGGCCCGCTGGTGGATTCGTCGCTGGTGGCCAGGCCCCTGGCGCCGCAGCAACTGCTGGTCTGCGCAGCGCCGTCGTACCTGGAGCGCCACGGCGCGCCGGCCGTGCCTGAAGACCTGAAGCAGCATCGCTGCCTGCACTACGCCTACGCCAGCACGGGCAATGAATGGCATTTCGAGAAGGACGGCGTGACGCATCTGGTGCGCGTGAACGCCGCGTTGCGGGCCAATAACGGCGACGTGCTGCGCACCGCTGCACTGGCCGGCCACGGCATCATCCTGCAGCCGGAATTCCTGGTCGGGGATGACATACGCGCCGGACGTCTGACCGCCCTCTTGACCTCCTATGCCCACACGCCGATTTCCATGGTCGCCGTCTACCCGCACCGCCGCTTTCTGTCGCCCAAGGTCCGGTCGTTCGTCGAACACCTGGAAGCGCGGTTCGGCAGCCCCGCGCCCACGCCGCCGGCCCGGCGCGCCACGACCCGCCGCAGCCGGTAGAATCGTACCCATGACCGCCAAATCGCCCCTCGAATACTTCCCCGCCCCGCGCCGTTCCCACTTTTGCAGCCAGTGCGGCTCTCCGGTAAACCGCCGCGTGCCGGAAGGCGATAACCGCGAGCGTGACATCTGTGATCACTGCGGGGCGATCCATTACCAGAATCCGCGGCTGGTGGTCGGGACCGTGCCCGTCTGGGAAAACCACATCCTGCTCTGCCGCCGCGCGATCGAACCCCGCTACAACACGTGGACCCTGCCCGCCGGCTTCATGGAGCTCGGCGAGAGCACGGCGCAAGGCGCGGCGCGGGAAACGCTGGAAGAGTCGGGCGCCAAAATCCAGTTGGGCGACATCTACACCATCATCGACGTCCCGCAGATCGAGCAGGTGCACGTGTTCTATCTCGCCCAGGCGGTGGGTCCGGAACTGGACCCGGGCCCGGAAAGCCTGGAAGCGCGCTGGTACGACGAATCCGAAATTCCCTGGGACGACCTGGCCTTCCGCACCGTCGCCAGCACCCTGCGCCTGTTCTTCGAGGACCGCAAACGCGGCACCTTCGGCCCGCATCACTACACCCTAGAATCCCACCGTTGAAACTGCCCTGGCTCGCCGCCGACACCCCGTTTCCTCCTGCGGAATTCGCGCTGACGGATCCGGACGGCCTGCTGGCCGCGGGCGCGGACCTGTCGCCGGAACGTCTGACCCAGGCCTATTCCAACGGCATCTTTCCGTGGTACTCGGAAGGCGAGCCCGTGCTTTGGTGGAGTCCGAATCCGCGCATGGTGCTGCCCGTGAAGGACTTTGCGCCGTCGCACTCGCTGCGCAAGCTGCTCCGCCAGATCGCCGCCCGGGAATACGAGGCCACGCCCAGCGTGCAGGTGCGGGTCGACACCGTGTTTCCCGAGGTCATGGCGGCCTGCGCCGCGCCGCGCGACGGCCAGCCGGGCACGTGGATCACCGCAGCCATGCAGGACGCCTACCGGCAGTGGCATGACGCCGGCGTCGTGCACAGCATCGAAACCTGGATTGACGGGGAATTGGCGGGCGGACTGTACGGCATCAGCCTGGGACGCATGTTCTTCGGCGAATCCATGTTCACCCGCGTCCCGAACGCCTCGAAGATCGCGCTCGCGCATCTGGTTCGCTACCTGGACGCGCAGGGCGTCGAATGGATCGATTGCCAGCAGCAGACGCGGCATCTGGCCAGCATGGGCGCGGCTCCCGTGCCACGGGAACACTTTCTGCGGCATGTTCGGCAAGCCACTCAACAGCCCGGCATTCCGTGGTCACGCGGCCGGCTGGACACGCGCGGCCAACTGCATCCGGATACACCCGAGGGGACGGATTGCAGCCCGAGTTAAGCGTTAATATGGAGCCACTCCCGTCCCGGGTTTGCCGCCTATACGCGGGATATCCGATACGCCAGCTCCCATGAGCCAGCTCCAATGAGCCAGCTGAAAGAACTTCCCTTCTCCACGCTGCAGTTCTACGCAACCGCCCCCTACCCCTGCAGCTATCTGCCGGGTCGCCAGGCCCGGTCGCAGGTTGCCGCGCCCGGGCATCTGATCAACGCGGGCACGTATTCCCAATTGGTGGAACAAGGCTTTCGCCGCAGCGGTCTCTTCACCTATCGTCCCCATTGCGACAACTGCCAGGCCTGCATTCCCGTGCGCGTGGATACGGCCGGCTTCGCCCCCAACCGCAGCCAGCGCCGTGCGTGGCGCGATCATCAGCATCTGCAGTCGTTCGTCGCGGAGCTGGCATGGTCGCCGGAACACTACCGGCTCTATACCCGGTATCAGCAGGGCCGGCATCCGGGCGGCGGCATGGACGAGGACAGCCGCACGCAGTACGCGCAGTTCCTCTTGACCAGCCGCGTCAACACCCGGCTGGTCGAGTTCCGCAACGCCGAGGGCGTGCTGGTGATGGTCTCCATCATCGACGTGCTGGACGACGGCCTGTCCTCGGTCTACACGTTCTATGACCCGGACATCGCCGATGGCCTGGGCACGTACAGCATTCTCTGGCAGGTGGAACAGTGCCGCGCGCTGAACCTGCCGTGGCTCTATCTGGGCTACTGGATCGCGGACAGCCGCAAGATGTCCTACAAATCGGCCTTCCGTCCGGCGCAGTTCCTGGTCGACGGGGAATGGCGCGACAGTCCCGAGCGCCCGCCCGCCTGAATCTGTTGCGGCGTCGTTTGCAATCGACGGAGACGGAGCAAATCGCTCTACAATCCCGGCCCATGTCTATCCTCTTCCACGCCTATCCCCTGGCCCGCCCGGCGCTCTTCGCCATGGACGCGGAAACCGCCCACGAAGTCACCCTCTCGGGCCTGCAGCGCGCCTATGAATGCGGCGCCACGCGCAAGCTCATGCACGCGCAGCCCAAGGCGCCCTGCACGCTGATGGGGATGCAGCTGGCCAACCCGATCGGGCTGGCCGCCGGCCTGGACAAGAACGGCGCCTACATCGACGCGCTGGGCAACCTGGGTTTTGGCTTTATCGAGGTCGGCACGGTGACGCCGCGCGCGCAACCCGGCAACCCCAAGCCGCGCATGTTCCGCCTGCCGCGCGCCAATGCGCTGATCAACCGGCTGGGCTTCAACAATCAGGGGCTCGACGCCTTTCTTGCCAATGTGCAGCGCAGCACGTGGCGCAAGCAAGGCGGGATCCTGGGGCTGAACATCGGCAAGAACGCGGACACGCCCATCGAACGGGCCGCCGACGACTACCTGATCGGCCTGGACGGCGTGTACTCGCATGCCGACTACGTCACCGTGAATATCTCGTCGCCCAACACCAAGAACCTGCGTGCGCTGCAAAGCGGCGACGAGCTTTCTGCGCTGCTCGCGCAGTTGGCCGACAAGCGCCGCGCCCTGGAAGACCAGCACCAGCGCCGGGTCCCGATGGCGGTGAAGATCGCGCCGGACCTGACCCATGAGGAAATCGACGCCATCGCCGAGATCCTTCCGCGCCACGGCATCGATGGCGTCATCGCCACCAACACCACGCTGTCGCGCGACGCGGTGAAGGGCCAGGCCCACTCGGAGGAGGCTGGCGGCCTGTCCGGCGCGCCCGTGCATCAACTGTCGCTGGCGGTGATCCGCCGCCTGAAGGAACGGCTGGGCAATAGCCTGGCCATCATCGGCGTGGGCGGCGTGCTGTCCGGACGGGAAGCCCGCGAAAAGATGGAAGCCGGCGCCGACGCGGTGCAGCTCTACACGGGCCTCATCTACCGTGGCCCCGGGCTGGTTGGCGAATGCGTACGCGCCGTCGCGTCCCGCTGACGGCCGATAAAGACAAAAAACGCAGGCAAAAAAAGGGGCCACCCTGTGGGTGGCCCTAATTCCAGCTCTGCTCTGTCACTCAACAGTACTACATTACTGCGCTTTGCGCAGCACCGTGCGCCAAATACTTAGGCGCTGCGGCGGCTGCGGCCGGCAACCTTGGTCGCGGCGTCGGCGGCGTCCGTGGCGGCCTTGAAGGTCGCGTTGGCGGCGGCGTTCAGGTTCGACTCGGCGACTTCAGCGGCCTGCTTGGCAGCCTTGGTCATCGAATCGTAGGCGCTGGTCGCGGTGGCCAGCGAGGACTTGATCAGGGCGACGGCGCTTTCGGAACCGGTCGGGGCGTTCTTGGAGAACTGGTCGACGGCTTCGCTCAGCTGTTGCTGGCTTTCGGCGATCTGTTCTTCGGTCAGCTTGACCAGGCTGCCTTGCACGCCGGCAACGATGTCATACACGTGCTTGGTGTAGGCCAGAGCCTTTTCGGCGCCCGGTTGCAGCAGGCCCGTCGCGAACGCGGCGGCTTCCTGCGGATCCTTGACTTCAGCGGCTTGCTGCGACTTCTGGGCGACTTCGTCCAGGGTGGCCTTCACGACCTTCAGGTTCAGTTCGACCAGCTTTTCGAAGCCGGCGAAGACGGCGGTCTGGGCGGCCACGATGGTGTTGATGCTGGCCTTTTGACGGTCCAGAACTTGTTGCGGAATTGCGCTCATAGGATGCTCCTCTCAGGGTAGCCGGAGGCTGTCCGGCAGTAAGGATGGTTGTCTGCGACGAAATAAGAAACGTGCGCGGAAACTGGTACTACAAGCTACCGCCGGCCCGTTTGATGCACTGCACAATTGCCATTCTAGACTGGGTAAAAAACTTGTCAAGCAGTTTTTGTGCGGCGCAACAAGTGTTTGCACTTTAACGGTGCGCCCGCCTGCCGGGGCTTGATTCTGCTCAACGAATTCCCGGAACTCGGGAAATACCGGACATGACGCGGTATCAATTCTTTTCTACACTGTTTTCACGCTGATGACCGACAAATACCAATGATATGTCAGCGAAAGATAACTAATCGCAGCAAGCAAAACCCTGCAATCGGAGACCTCATGACTTTCATTCCCCGCACGCTTTCGGCCCTGCTCGCGGCCGGTGCCCTGTTCGCGGCCGGCGCCGCGCACGCGGAATATCCGGAACGCCCCATCAACATGGTGGTGCCGTTCGCGGCAGGCGGCCCGACGGACAACGTCGCCCGCTCCCTTGCGGAAGCCATGCGGCCCAGCCTGGGCCAGACGGTCGTCGTTGAAAACAAGGGCGGCGCCGGCGGCACCATCGGCACCACTCAGGTCGCCCGTGCCCAGCCGGACGGCTATTCCATCCTGTTGATGCACGCCGGCTTCTCGACCGCCCCGTCGCTCTACAAGAATCCGGGGTATGACCCCTTCACGAGCTTTGAGCCGGTCGGCCTGGTGGTCGACGTGCCCATGACCATCGTCGCCCGCTCGGACTTCCCGCCCAACACCATCGCCGAACTGGCCGACTACGTCAAAAAGAACAAGGACAAGGTCTCGCTCGCCAACGCGGGCATCGGCGCCGCCAGCCACCTGTGCGGCACGATGCTGGTCGAAGCCCTGGGCGTGCAACTGCTGACCATCCCGTACAAGGGCACCGCGCCCGCCATGAACGACCTGCTGGGCAAGCAGGTCGATCTGATGTGCGACCAGACCACCAACACCACGCAGCAGATCGAAGGCGGCAAGGTGAAGGCCTACGCCGTGACCAGCCTGAAGCGCGTTCCCACGCTGCCCAAGCTGCCGACCATGGACGAGTCCGGCTACAAGGGCTTTGAAGTGGGCATCTGGCATGGCATGTGGGTGCCGAAGGGCACGCCCAAGCCTGTCGTGGACAAGCTGGTCAAGAGCTTGCAGGCCGGTCTGGCCGATCCCAAGTTCCAGGAGCGCATGAAGCAACTCGGCGCCACCGTGCTGACGTCGGAAGCCAACCCCGATGCGCTGACCGCCAAGGTCAAGCAGCAGGTCCCGCAATGGGCCGAGCTGTTCAAGAAGGCCGGCATCGAAAAGCAATAAGCCCGCTTCAAGAGGCCGCCCGCTTCGGCGGCGCCTCTTGCGGCAACGGCCCATAAAAAAGCCCCCTCATGGGGGCTTTCTGTTTTGGCGTGCGCCGCAGCTACGGCCGCATGGCTTCGGCCGCCAGACCCAATCCGTTGAAACCCGAGGACACGGAGGGCTCGTAGCCCAGCGCTTCGGAAATGCTGGCGGCAGTTTCGACCAGCGCCTTGATCCAGTCGTCCTGCAGCCGTTCGGCCGGCGCCGAGATCGACAGCCCCGCCACCAGCTTGCCGGTGTCGTCAAAGATGCCGGCGGCGATGCAGCGTACGCCCAACTCCAGCTCTTCGTTATCGCGGGCGTAGCCGTGGCGGCGCACCAGGGCCAGTTCGCGTTCCAGTTTGTCCAGATCGGTCAGGCTGTTGCGCGTATGGCCGGCCAGCCCCGTGCGCAGCGCGTAAGCGCGCACCTGGCGCGTGTCGCCCGTGGACAGAAACAGTTTGCCGGTGGACGTCAGGTGCAGCGGCGCGCGGCCGCCGATGGCCCGCACCACCTGCATGCCGGAGCGTTCGCTCCAGGCGCGGTCGATGTAGACGATTTCGTCGCCCTGCTGGACGGAAAGATTGATGGTCTGCCCCGTCAGCTTGTGCAGCGACCGCATGGCGGGAATGGCCGCTTCGCGCACGTTCAGACGGCCCTTGACCAGCGATCCCAGCTCCAGCAGGCGCATGCCCAGCTGATACAGCCCGTTGTCGACCCGCTCGACATAGCGGCCGACGACCAGGTCGTTCAGGATGCGGTGGGCGGTGGAGGCGTGCAGACCGGTGGTGGCCGACAGCTCTTTGAGCGTGACCGGATCCGGTTGAGCGGCCAGGGCGTCGAGCAGACGCATCGCGCGTTCGATGACCTGAATGGCGATCGGATGGGCGGAAGCGCCTTCGGTTTCGGCGTCCAGCGGATTGCGAGGGGTGGGAAGACGGGCCATGGAATTTTGGGCTGGCGCCGCCACGCAAGACACGCGTTGCGGCAATGCAGCAAACAGTTCTTATCCCGTATTGTGAAATTTACCGGCCGGTTTGGCAAATGGTATTTGCGCAGCGGGCGCGACCGGCGGTGCCCCGCCGGCGCGCAAATCAGGCCGCCGCCGGGGGCGCCAGCTTGCCGCCCAGGCGCAGGACTTCGGCGCGCAGGAATTCCAGCGCCGCTGCGGCAGCCTCGGGTTCGCCCTTCACGCCCAGCTCGATGTGGGGCGTGCCGCCCGCCTCGCCGACGCTGGGCAGACTGAACGCGCGGACGTCGGGCCAACGACTTTCCACAGTAACCATCGACGGCGTGATGCGCGATTCGGGCATGCTGAAAACCAGGAAGGAATGCTCGACGTGGGCGCGAATATGCTGCAGCGCACGATAGCGGGTATCCAGCGTCCATTCCAGCATTGGCCATGCCATGACGGGAAAGCCCGGCACGAAGGTGTGATCCTTGATGAAGAATCCCGGGATCCGGTTGTACGGATTGGGGACGATCTCGCAGCCTTCGGGGAACATGCCCATCTGCAGCCGCTGCTGGTTTTCCGGCGCGCTCATGTCGGCAGTGCCCTGCCCCTTTTCAGCCATTTCGCGCGTGCGCAATGCGATGGCCTCCTCGGCTTCGGGATGCAGTGCCAGCGGCAGGCCAAGCGCAGCGGCCGCGGCCTGGCGGGTATGGTCGTCGGGCGTGCCGCCGATGCCGCCACACGACAACACGACGTCGCCACTGGCGAAGCTGCGCTTGTAGGCGTCGACCAGACGGTCGCGCTCGTCAGGCAGGAATTCGGCCCAGCTCAGGTGCATGCCGCGCGCGCCCAGCATTTCGACGATCTTGGAAAAATGCTTGTCCTGGCGCCGTCCCGACAGGATTTCATCGCCAACGATGATGAGGCCGATACGGCGGGCGGTGGGTTCTGCAGCCATGTCCGATTCCATTGATAAGAAAAGACGCCGATCAGACGTCGATGACGCGGTCCTGCCGCAGGCGCTTGAGGGCTTCCAGGCCGTAGTGCGCGTAGACCAGCGCGGAAAACACCGGCAGGATAATCCACGCGGGCGGCAGCAGGTTCAGTAGCGAGCAAATCAGACCGATGGTCCAGAAGCCGCCGTTGTTCCGTTCGAGGATCAGTTTGCGTTCATCCGGGCTGGCGTGCTCGACGATCGCGTCGACGCGCATCATCCGCGAGAACGCGAAGGCCCACCAGAAGATGGACAGCACGATGGCCATGGGCGGCACGAGCCAGAGCGGCAGCGTCAGCACCCACCCCGCGGCGAACGCCGCGGACACCCACACGGCGTTCCACACGCTGACCGCAGTGGAGAACTTGCCGCGGCGGCCCACCGTGGCGTATTCGCGCTGACCGACGTGACGCAGCACCAGCGGCATGACGAAGACGGCGGCGATGGCCAGTCCCAGGATGCCGGACACCGGCAACAGGATGGCCGCGGCGATGACCGGAATCAGCCAGATCTTGAGCGAGAACAGGCCGACCGCGACTAACCATTGGTCGACGCGATTGACGATGTCCCATTGCGACACCTCGGTGCGCAACCAGTCGGTCAGGGGCGTCCAGAAAAACCAGAGCAGCAGGATGGCGCCAACAAGGGCGATCAGGAAAGGCAGCAGCACCGCGAACAGCATGGTCGGGTGGCACTGCGACACGAGCGCGCGCTTGAACGCCTGCCCCACGCTTACGGCCCCCGCGCCGGCGCCGGACAGGCGGCCGTTTCCGGGGGTGGGCGGATCAGTACGCAGGACGGTCATGGCAATCAAATTGAGGGGTGAACAACCCGGGTATGATAGTCAAACCCGCCCCGATCCGCTCACATGTCTCTGCTTACTCCTGGTACCGATCTCGCCCCGCTGCGCTCGCGGCTGAGCGCCACGCCCAACACCTGGCTCATCGCCTGTTTCTGCGCCGCCTGGTGCGACACCTGCGAAGAATACAAGCCCAAATTGCAGGCCCTGGCCGGCGCCTTGCCGCAACACGTCTTTGCATGGGTCGACATCGAGGATCACGCTGAATTGCTGGGCGACGTGGACGTCGAAAACTTCCCTACGCTGCTGGTGCAGATCGGCGGTCGTGTCGTGTTCTACGGCCCCATGCTGCCGCATATCGGCCACCTGGAGCGTCTGCTGGAAAGCCTTGACGAAGACAGCGCGGCCGTGACCACCGCCCTGCCCGATCTGCCGCGAATGCTGGCCGCCTGACATCGCGCCGCGCCCAACAAAAAACCCGCAACGCCTGAGAAGGCCTTGCGGGTTTTTTTGCGGTCCGAGGACCGGCGACCGGTATCGCGTGCGATCAGGGCTTGCGGCTGCCGCCGAGCAGGACGGCAAGCTGGCGCTTGGGCGCCGACGACGGCGCGGCATTGCTGCGCGAATCCTGTTCTTCGGCCGGCGCGGCAGTCGTCGAGGGCTCGTAAGGCTTCAGGAAGAAGTCGTCCACCGGTTGGCGCGAGCCGCCGCCATGATGGCTGGAGCGGCGGTCCGAAGAACGGCCGCGATCGCCACGGTCGCCGCGGCTTTCGCGGCTGCTCTCGCGCCCTTCGCGCGAATGCGAACCACCGTCGCTGCGGCGATGGCTGCGGGCGATCAGATCGGCCGGCACGTCGAGCGTGCCACGAGGCACTTCGCGCTTGATGAGCTTTTCGATGTCGAGCAGGAAACGCTCTTCATCGGCGGTGAACAGGGCAATGGCTTCGCCCGACGCACCCGCGCGGCCCGTGCGGCCGATGCGGTGCACGTAGTCTTCGGCGTTGTACGGCAAGTCGTAGTTGATGACGCAAGGCACGCCCGCCACATCCAGGCCGCGCGCGGCCACGTCGGTTGCGACCAGCACTTCGAGCTCGCCCGCCTTGAAGGCTTCCAGCGCTTTCATGCGGTCGGCCTGGGTTTTGTCGCCGTGAATCGATTCAGCCTTGACGCCGTCGCGTTCGAGGTCGCGCGCCAGGCGCGCCGTGCCGATCTTGGTGTTCGAGAAAACGATGACCTGGTTCAGGCCGCGGGACTTCACCAGATGCACGACGGCGGCGCGCTTGGCGTCGCTGGTCATCTTGTAGGCGATCTGGGTGATGGTCGTCGCGGTGGCGTTGCGCGCCGCCACTTCGATTTCCACAGGCTGGTTCAGGTATGAACGGCCCAGCTTGCGGATTTCGTTGCTGAACGTGGCCGAGAACAAGAGGCCCTGGCGCTGCGCGGGCAGCAGCCGGATGATGCGTTCGAGATCGGGCAGAAAACCCATGTCGAGCATGCGGTCTGCTTCGTCCAGCACCAGGATGCCGACCTGGCTGAGGTTCACGTTCTTTTGTTCAACGTGGTCGAGCAGGCGGCCCGGCGTGGCGACCAGCACCTCGCAGCCGCGGCGCAGCGCTTCTTTCTGCGGACCGATATCCACGCCACCGAACACGACGGCCGAGCGCAGCGGCGTCTTCTTGCTGTAGCGCTTGACGCTCTCGAAGACCTGGTCCGCCAGTTCACGCGTGGGCGCCAGGATCAGCGCGCGCACCGGATGCCGGGCGGGCGAAGCACTGGTGTTGGCCAGCGGCATGAGACGGTGCAGGATCGGCACCGTGAAGGCCGCCGTCTTGCCGGTGCCGGTCTGCGCGGCGCCCATGACGTCACGACCCGACACCACGACGGGAATGGCCTGCGCCTGGATGGGCGTGGGGGTGGTGTAGCCGGTTTCGGCGATGGACTGCAACAACAGGGGGTGCAACCCGAAATCGTCGAACGTCGGCGCGGGCGCGGGCGCGTCAGCGGTGGGTGCTGCGGTTTGAGTGGATTCAGTCATCAGGGGTTAGGCAAGTACCGGGACCAGTGAAAAAGAACAAAACGAGAGTGCTGCATGCACTGCTACATAAGGCATCGGGGCATCCATGCTGGATTCGATACTTATGAGGGCAGTACCAGGCCCGGATTGCTGTGGATTGATGAATTTTAGCGCAGCCGCCTTACCACACGGTCAAACGGTCTGTTTGAGGGCCGGTCGGCAGCACGATCCAACGGCCCACCGAGGCAAAAAAAGTGCCTCGAGTGTCCATCAGACGGACGATGTGACCCTGGATTTGTGGCCGTCAGCTGGCCAGCCAGCGCAAACCCCAGAGCACCAGCATGCCGACCACGATCACAAGCACCGCGCTGCGGGTGCGCAGGAACACCAGGATGGCGACCAGCCCGGCGACCAGCTTGTAGTCGAAGACAGGGCCCAGCCCAGCCTTCCAGGGCAGCAGATCGGGGACCACGATGGCAGTCAGCGCCGCGGCGGGAGCGTAGCGCAAGGCGCGGCGCACATTGTCGGACAGCGGAATGTAATCGCCAAACAGCATGAACCCGGCACGCGTCAATACGCTGCACAGGGCAAGCAGCAGGATGGCGGAATAGACGTAGAGTTCCCAGGACCAATTTGTCATGGACGCGCCTTGAAGAAGCGTTCGGCCCACATGCCGGCGATGACACCGGAGATCACCGCCGCAGCCAGCCCGAGGCGCAGGGGCATTGCCTGCCCCACCCAGGCGACGACGCCGGCGGCCAGCATCGACACCAGCATCGGTTTGGAACTGGCCAGCGGCACCGTGATGGCCAGCAGCGCCAGCACGGCGGCAAAATCCAGGGACCAATCGGTGGGGACCTGCGCGCCCAGATAGATGCCGATGATCGACGACGACTGCCAGACCAGCCAGCCCGGCACGATTGAACCCAGGAAGAACCAGAGTTGCTCGCGGGTCCCGCGTTCGACCGAGTCGCCAAAACGGGGCATGAACAGCACGAAGCCCATGTCCGTTGTGAAATAGCCGAGTCCCAGGCGCTTGGGCCACGACAGGTGGCGGAAGTAGGGCTGCAGGGCCGCGCCGAAGATGATGAAACGCAGATTCACGACGCAGCCGGCCGCGAAGATCAGCCAGAGCGGCGCGCCGGCGGCGATGAGCGGCAATGAGGTGAGCTGGGCCGAGCCGGCATACAGCAGCAGCGTCATGGCAAGCGCCATGGATTCCGTCAGTCCGGACTTGACCATCGCCACACCGGTGACCAATCCCCAGGTCGCGGTGGCGATCAGGGCGGGCACGATGGCATGGACGCCGGCACGGAAGGCGGTTACGCGTTCCTGGCGGACCAGGACTGGGTCTTCGGATTCAGGAAGCGCGGTTTCAGAGGACAACGGCTGGCCCCTGGCGATTCAGGCAGGACGACATGGATACTCGATGGGAATGAACTGCGCGAATAGGCCCGTATTGTAACCTCGCTGCTTGATACAATAGCGCCCTCGAGATTCTTGGCCCCCATGGCCTGGCGCACGGCGGCAGGTTTGGTGCGCACTGTGTGGAGAAGACCATGTCGATGGCTGACCGCGACGGTTTCATCTGGTATGACGGCAAGCTCGTCCCATGGCGAGACGCGACGACGCATGTCCTGACGCATTCGCTGCACTACGGGCTGTCCGTCTTCGAAGGCGTGCGCGCTTACAACTCCACCCTCGGCACGGCTATCTTCCGCCTCGAAGACCACACCAACCGGCTCTTCAATTCGGCGCACATCTACCAGATCCCCATGCCGTTCGATCGCGACACGATCAACGAGGCGCAGCGGACGGTCGTGCGCGAAAACCAGCTTGAATCCGGCTACCTGCGCCCCCTCGTGTTCTACGGCCCCGAAAAAATGGGTGTGTCGCCCAAGGGCGCCCGGGTGCACGTGGCCATCGCGGCATGGCCCTGGGGCGCGTATCTGGGCGAAGAGGCGCTGTCCGGCGGCATCCGCGTGAAGGTGTCGTCATTTGCGCGCCAGCACGTGAATGTCACGATGCCGCGCGCCAAGGTCGCCACCACCTACGCCAATTCCATCCTGGCCAATACCGAAGCCCTGCAGGACGGCTACGACGAGGCCCTGCTGCTGGACACCGACGGCTTCGTGGCCGAAGGCTCCGGCGAAAATCTTTTTCTGGTCAAGGACGGGGTGCTCTGCGAACCCGAGATCGCTTCCGCCCTGACCGGCATCACCCGCTCGACCATACACGCCCTGGCCGCCGACCTCGGCCTGCGTGTGGTCACCAAACGGCTCACCCGCGACGACGTCTACATCGCGGACGAGGCGTTCTTCACCGGCACGGCCGCTGAAGTCACGCCCATCCGCGAAGTCGACAACCGCCAGATCGGCTCGGGCCGGCGTGGTCCAGTCACCGAACTATTGCAGAACGCGTTTTTTGACGTGGTGAATGGCCGCAACCCGAAGTACCATCACTGGCTAAGTAAAGTCTGATTCTCAATTCTGATTGGCGCGCTTTTGCCCAGCAAGACCGCATCATTGTTTCAACCTGCCGTCTATCGGTTTTTTTTCAGGAATATCCATGACCGCTGCTGCCCCGGCCGCCGGCTCCCGCGCTAACGAAGTCATCGAGGTCGGCGCCGAAGACCTTCCCGTGTTCTGTCCCGGCCCCAAGGCTCCGCTCTGGAGCATGCATCCCCGCGTCTTCCTGGACGTGGCCCGCACCGGTTCCGCAAGCTGCGCCTACTGTGGCGCCGAGTACCGCCTGAAGGCCGGCACGGTGTTGCACGGCCACCATTGAGCGGCACCGCCCCATAACACGCTTAACCGTTTCAGCAGCCATGTTCGCCACGCCCGAAGAAGCAGAACACGCGTTCTACGAAGCCCTTGAGCAGGCGGACGCCGTCCGCCTGATGCAGGTCTGGGCCGACGACGAGGAAGTCGTATGCATCCATCCGGGAGGGCTGCGCGTCGTCGGCCATTCCGCGGTGCACGAGTCCTGGCAACAGGTGCTGGCCAACGGTCCGTTGCATGTGCGTCCACTGCGCCCGCTCGTCATGCTCAGCATGATGTGCGCGGTGCATGTCCTGGTGGAACAGGTCGCGGTGCGCACGCGTGAGGGCACGCAGTTCGCCAACTGCTATGCCACCAACATCTACCACAAGGGCCCCACGGGCTGGCGCATGGTCATGCACCATGCCTCGCAGGCGCCCTCCGAAGCCGGGGTGCTCGACCTGCACGACGTGCCCGACATGCTTCATTGAACGCGGTGGATTCCCAGTTGGCCGCTGCTCGTCTTGATACAACGCCCTGCCCTGTACCCCCCTGGCTTCCCGGGGGCGACAGCCAGACGGTCTACGCCGCCCTGTTCGCGCAGTATCACCGCATCGCGTTCGTGCGCGATCGCGTCGACACGCCCGATACGGACTTCGTCGACTTCGACTGGACAGGCCCTGGTCTGTTTCCGCACAAGGCCGCCGATGGCGCGCCGGTGAGCGGCCAACGACCGGTCGGCAATGGCAAGACCGCCGCGGCGCGCTGGATGACGGACGCAGACTGGAAGTCGCTGCCGCAAACGCCCGACACCCCTGCCCTGATCCTGTTCCACGGCCTGGAAGGCGGCAGCAACAGCCGCTATGCGCAGTCCGTCGCGCACCATTTCCGGGCGCGCGGGTGGATCGTGGTCATCGCGCATTTCCGGGGTTGCTCTGGCGTGCCCAACCGGCTGGCCCGGGCGTATTACTCGGGTGACTCGGCCGAGGTCGGATTTCTGCTCAACACCGTGCGCCAGCGCATTCCCCACGCGCGCTGGCATGCCGTCGGCGTATCGCTGGGCGGCAACGCGCTGCTGAAGTACCTGGGGGAACACCAGGAAGACACCACGTGGCTGACCGCCTGCGCCGGCGTGTCGGCGCCGCTGGATCTGGTCGCCTGCGGCAAGACGCTATCCACCGGCATCTTCAACCGGCGCGTGTATACTGCGCACTTTCTGAAGACGCTCAAGCACAAGGTCCTGGAAAAGGCGCACCGGTTTCCGGGTTCCATCGACGTCATGCGGATCGCGCACGCGCACGATCTGCGCGAGTTCGACGACACCTATACCGCGCCGATGCACGGTTTTCGCAATGCGCTGGACTACTGGACGCGCGCCTCCAGCAAGCCGTGGCTGCCAAAGATTGCGGTGCCGACGCTGGTGCTGAACGCGCGCAACGACCCCTTCATTCCTGCCGCTTCGCTGCCGAAACCTGACGAGTGCGCGCCGGGCATCCTGCTGCACCAGCCTTCCGATGGCGGGCACGCGGGCTTTCCGACAGGCAGCTTTCCGGGTCATCTGAACTGGCTGCCGCAGCGGCTGGGGCGGTTCTTCGAAACGGGTCTCTAGGCGCCCGTCAGCCCGACTTGAAGCGCTCGAGCAGCTGGCGCTCTTCGGCCAGCTTGTCCTTCACTTCCTTGATCTGCACGTCGATCTGCGACTGCTCGTAGAAGTCCTTGGACAGGCCGCGCGCCTGTTGCAGTTGCGATTCCGCGGCCGCATAGGCGCCTGTCATGACGTAGTAACGCGCCAGGTCGCGGCGCGCCTGTACGGGCTTGCCGTTGCGCTCTTCGCTTTGCGCCAGCATCTGGTAAAGGCTGGGCTCGTCGCTGCCCCACTGCTTGATCTTGGCGCGCAGGTAGTCCTGCGCCTCGGCGTGCCGCCCATTGCCCTGCAGCGCCTGCGCGTACGCGATGCCCAGCGCCCGGTGGTCCGGATAGCGCTTGGTGCCCGCCTGGGCCAGTGACAGCGCCTGCGGGAAATCCTTGCGCGCCAGCGCGATGTCCACGCCCAGCTTCGCCAACTGGGGCGAACTGCGCCCATCGGCGGACGCCAGATTCCAATAGCGTTCCGCTTCCGCAAGATTGTTGCGCTGATAGTTCTGCAGGGACAGTCCGTAATAAGCGGCAGACTGCCGCACGCCCGAGAGCGCCTGGGCCTCGTCCTGCAATTGCTGTCCGGCGGTGCGCAAGCCCACGGTATCGCGGCCCTGCACCACGCGCATCTTGGCGCGGATGTACCAGAAGTCGTCGCTGTCCAGATGGCGCGTTGCCGGCAGCGCGCGGGTGCGGTTCTGCACGTCGGACATGCGCTCGATCGACAGCGGGTGGGTACTGGCCCACGAGCCGCCGCCCGCGCCTTCGTTCAGGCGCGAAGCGTTCATCAGCCGCGCAAACATCTGCGACATGCCGGCGGCGTCGTAGCCGGCCTTGGTGAGCATCTGCAGGCCGGCGCGATCGGCCTCGCGTTCGGCGTCGCGGGAAAAGCCCAACTGCCGGTTGATGGCCGCCGCCTGACCGAAGGCGGCCACGCCCATGGAAAGATTGCCGCCGCCGCCCGCCAGCGCCGCAAGCAACGCGCCCGCCAGGCTGGCCAGCATGAGCATGCCGTTCTGATTCTGCTGGGTCATGCCGCGCGCAATGTGGCGCTGCACGACGTGGCCGATTTCGTGGGCGACCACGGCCGCAAGTTCGGACTCGCTGGCCGACGACACGATCAGACCCGTGTTGATTCCAATGAAGCCGCCCGGCATCGCGAATGCGTTGATTTCGGGATCGCGCACGCCGAACATCTCGACCTCGGGCACGCCGCCTGGCGCAAACTGCGCCAGCTTGCGCCCCATCGTCGTGAGGTATTGGCTGAGTTCGGAGTCGTCGATGTAAGTGGGGTCGCGGCGCCCCTGCGACATGATGGCTTCGCCCAGCGTGCGCTCCAGCATGGGCGACAGGTCGGACGACGAGGCGGCGCCCATGGAAGGCAACCCGACCGGCTGCGCCCACGCGGCGACGGGAGCAACGGGAATGGCGAGCGCCGCGCAAAGGCTAGCGATCGCGCCCCGTTTCGCAATCGAGCAAATGGATGGCATGTTCCTGCGGTTCATAAGCCTATGATAGCGATGAGCTTAAAATGTTTCATCGAATCCTCAACGAGGTATCAATGCGTCCCGTCCGTAAAGCCGTTTTCCCTGTCGCCGGCATGGGTACACGCTTCCTGCCCGCCACCAAGGCGATGCCCAAGGAAATGCTGCCCGTGGTCGACAAGCCCCTGATTCAATACGCGGTGGAAGAGGCCGTCGCCGCCGGCATCACTGATCTCATATTCGTGACCGGCCGCAACAAGCGCGCCATCGAGGACCATTTCGATTCTGCACCCGAGCTGGAAACCGACCTGGAAAGCAAGGGCAAGCATGAACTCCTGGCAATGGTGCGGGGCATTCTACCCGCGCACGTCAATTGCCTCTATATCCGCCAGTCGGCCCCATTGGGCCTGGGCCACGCCGTGCTGTCGGCCGCGCCCGCCGTGGGTGACGAACCCTTTGCCGTTCTGCTGGCCGACGACCTGATCGACGCCAATACGCCTGCCATGAAGCAACTGGTGGATGTGGCCGTGGCGCGCAACGCCAGCGTGCTGGGCGTGCAGGACGTGCCGCGCGCCGACACGCGCAAGTACGGCATCGTGGCCACCCATACTGGCGAAACGCCGGCGGACAGCCGCACCGAGCGCGTCACGCACATCGTCGAAAAGCCGGACCCGGAGGCCGCACCGTCGACGCTGGCTGTTGTGGGCCGCTATGTACTGGAAGCCGCGATCTTCGACCATCTGCGCTCGACCAAGATGGGCGCGGGCAACGAGATCCAGTTGACCGACGGCATCGCCTCGCTGATGCGCGAGCGCGAGGTCTATGCGCATCGCTTCGACGGCGTGCGCTACGACTGCGGCAACAAGGCCGGCATGTTCCAGGCCACCGTGGCGCTGGGCAAGAAGTATCACGGCCTGCTGCCGGAATGACCGGCACGGCCTGACGGGAATGCGCCAATCAGCGCGGCATTCCCGGCCGGGCTTACGACGATAGCGCCGCGCCGGACTTGGCGCGCGCGCGCGCATCGCGGTCCGCCTTGCGCAGCCGCCCCTTGGCGGAAAGACGCATCAGCGTTCCCAATGCCACCATCAGGCCGATCACTTCCACCAGCGCGGCGGGGATCCACATCGTCAGCCCGCCGATCGTCTGATCGGTCTGCGCCGACATGGCGATGGCACGGCCGCACAGCTCGAAGAGCGGGTAGATGTCGCTTTCCGTGAAGGCGATGACGGCGCCCGCGACCATCTGCGGCAGCATGGTCGCCACGGGCGAGATCACCCGACCGCCGGGCGACATGGCCGCCGGGGGCGCTGGACGACGGTCCAGAATCAGGTTCCAGTACATGAAGCCGCTGATCACCACCGACCAGTTCATGAGCCGGTACAGGCGCCAATCCAGCATCGAATAAAACTGCACCGACGGGATCAGCCAGACCAGCACGAGGAACACGAAGAGGGCCGGCACGAAAATCTTGTTGGTCAGCACGGCCACCGTGGCGCGGCCCGTGCCCGTGCGCAGGAAGTCGCGCAGCCGCACGCGCCACCGCATCGGCAGGCCCGCCCGCATCACCTGTCCGGGGAAGGCCGCCATGACGAGCAGCGGTCCCAGATGATGCAGGACCAGATGCTGGATGCGATGGATGAAGAACATGCGCTCGGCGTAATAGTCGAGGCGGGTGTGCAGCGACAGGTACAGCAGGACCATCCCCGTCCAGAACAGAATGCTGCGCGCACGCGTGACGTGGTGGACCCGCTGGCCGCGTACGAACAGCACGATGGCCACCAGGAAGGAAGCCACCAGCGTGGGAGAGAACTCCCAGGGTACGAGCCATTCGAGACTATCCATGCGGGCCATCCGAGAAACGACGCGAAGACGAGGACCGGCGCGCCGGGCGCCGATCTCAGGCGATTGTAGTAGACCCCGCCGTTGTCCGCTGCCGCGCGCCGCCGGCGGCGGCATGCGTCAGAAGCGGTGCGACACGCCCGTGCCGATGCGCGTGGTGTGGGCGTTGCCGGGGTCGAACTGGTTGTCCAGCGTGTAGTTCGACGCGTAGCCGGCGAAGGCGTAGAGAGTCGTGCGTGGGGACAAGTCGTAGGTATAGCCCAGCGTCGCGACCTGCGCATTGCGCGCCGTCATGCCATTGGCCCAACGCCAGTCGGGTTTGGCCAGGGACCATTGCACCAGCACCGCACCCGGCCCGGCAGGCACGCTGACCCCGACCAGCCAGGCATCGACCGTGCCGCCCTGCACGAAGGCCGCCGGGCCCAGCCCCACGCCCAAGCCATCCGGGTCGCCGCCGTCCAGTCCCACGTAACCGTTGCGCTGGCGCGACCAGGCCACCGACACCTTGGCCACCTCAAAGTCGTACGAGGCGCCCAGCTGCATCGCCTGCGGACGCCCCTCGGCCGCCGCGGGCGGGTCGGCCAGGCGCAGTTGTTCCCAAGTCGCCACGGCCAGCAGCGGGCCGTCCTCATACTTCAGGCCCACACTGATTGCCCGAGTGTTCTGGTTGGTGCGGAAGTTGTCCTGCCCATCCGCGTCGAAGGCGTATCCGACCCCGGCCTGGAACCCGCGCCACTGCGGCGAATACCAGTTCACCATGTTGCTGAACTGGTAGTTGTCGGACGCCTTGAAGGTGGCGCCCATGCCCATGTCTTTCCAGGAGGCGATCTCCAGCGCGTCGCCGTAGGTCTGACCAACGGTGTACTGGCGGCCGAACCGCAAGTCGCCATAGTCCGCATGGGCCAGGCCGACCCAGGCGCCATAGTTGAAGAGGCGGCTGCCGTCGGCCGCGGTGCCGCTGGACGGGTCAAAGCCGCTTTCCAGTTGGAAGTTGGCGGCCCAACTGCCGCCAAGGTCTTCCGTCCCCTGCAGCCCCCAGAGCGAGTCGGTCAGCCCGCCGTTCAGCAGGCCGCTGTGACTGCCCTGCCCCGACACCCGGGTCACGGCAACGCCCGCGTCCACCACGCCATATAGTTGCAGTCCGGCCCCGGCATCCGCGGCCAGCGCGGTACAGGGCGGAATCAGGCCGGCCGCCGACAAGGCGGCGCAAAATGCAATTCTCATGATCTTTCCTTGCGTTGGCGGCGGGTTGAGCCCGCCGCCGGTTGCATCAGCCTACTGCCAGCCGTAGCGGCGCACCCAGAAACCCTTCAGCGCCTGCGTCAGCACGCAATACCCGAGCAGGATGCCGACGAGCCAGGGGAAATAGCTCCAGGGCAGCGCCTGTAGCTGGAAGTATTCCGCCAACGGCGAGAACGGCAGCACAAGGCCCAGCGCGATCACCATCAGCGTCATACCCATCAGCGGCCACGAGGCGCGGCTTTGCAGGAAGGGAATCCGGCGCGTGCGGATCATATGCACGATCAGCGTCTGCGACAACAGGCCTTCGACAAACCAGCCGGACTGAAAGAGCGTCTGGTGCTCGGGCGCATTCGCCTGGAACACGTACCACATGACGGCATAGGTGGCGATATCGAAAATCGAGCTGATCGGGCCGAAGAACACCATGAAGCGGCCCAGGCCGTCCGGGTCCCAGCGCTGCGGCTGCTTCAGCAGTTCTTCGTCGACGTTGTCGAACGGGATCGCCGTCTGCGAAATGTCGTACATCAGGTTCTGCAGCAGCAGGTGGATCGGCAGCATAGGCAGAAACGGCAGGAAGGCGCTTGCGACCAGCACTGAAAACACGTTGCCGAAGTTCGAGCTGGCCGTCATCTTCAGGTACTTGAGCATGTTGCAGAAGGTCTTGCGGCCTTCGATCACGCCGTCCTCCAGCACCATCAGGCTCTTTTCCAGCAGGATGATGTCGGCAGCCTCTTTCGAGATATCCACCGCCGAATCCACCGAAATGCCCACGTCCGCCGCCCGCAGCGCCGGCGCGTCATTGATGCCATCCCCCATGAACCCCACCGTGTTGCCCTGCGCGCGCAGGCTGCGCACGATGCGTTCCTTGTGGATGGGCGACAGGCGGGCGAACACGTTGGCCTCGCGCACGGCGGCGGCAAGCTCCTCGTCGTCCATCGCCTCGATCTCGGCGCCCAGGTACACCTTGCGCACGTCCAGTCCCACTTCGCGGCAGACCTTGCGCGTGACCAGTTCAACGTCGCCGGTCAGCACCTTGACCTCGATGCCCGAGTCCTTCAGCGCAGCCAGCGCGGGCCCCGTCGACTCCTTGGGAGGATCCAGAAACGCGATGTACCCCACCAGCACCAGATCGGATTCGTCTGCGATGCCATAGGCCTGCTGCGTGGGCGGCAACTCTTTGACGCCCACCGCGATGACGCGCAGGCCATCGCGGTTCAGACCGGCGGTCACGCGGCGGATATCGGCGCGGCGGGCGTCGGTCAGCGGCTGCACCTCGTTGCCCACGCGCAGCCGCGTGCAGGCCGAGAGCATTTCCTCGAGCGCCCCCTTGCAGATCAGTTCGTGGTGGTCGCGGCCGTTCTCGGTCTCGTTCACCACGACGGACATGCGGCGGCGCGAGAAGTCGAACGGGATCTCGTCGATCTTGCGGTAACGGCCCGCCAGATCCAGGCTGCGCGCGACCTCGGCATGCTCCAGCACCGCCACGTCCAGCAGGTTTTTCAGGCCCGTCTGGTAGTAGCTGTTCAGATACGCGTACGCCAGCACGTCGTCGCTGGCCGCGCCATACACGTCGGTATGGCGCTCGAGCACGATGCGATCCTGCGTCAGCGTGCCGGTCTTGTCGGTGCACAGCACGTTCATGGCGCCCAGGTTCTGAATCGCATCCAGGCGCTTGACCACCACCTTGCGGCGCGACATGCGCACGGCGCCCTTGGCGAGCGTCGCGGTGACGATCATGGGCAGCATTTCGGGCGTCAGTCCCACCGCGATGGCCAGCGCGAACAGCAGCGCTTCGAGCCAGTCGCCCTTGGTGAAGCCGTTGATCAACATCACCACCGGCGCCATGACGAGCATGAAGCGGATCAGGATCCAGCTCACGGGGTTGATGCCCTGCTGGAACTGCGTGGGCGCGCGCGAGGTCTGTGTGACGCGGCCCGCCAACTGGCCGAAGTACGTGTCCGAGCCGGTGGCCACCACCAGCGCGCTGCCCGCTCCGCTGACCACGTTGGTGCCCATGAAGGCGATGTTTTCGAGCTCGAGGGCATTGGCCGATTGCTCACGCGGGGACATGTGCTTTTCGACGGGCAGCGATTCGCCCGTCAGCGCGGCCTGCGCAACGAAAAGGTCCTTGGCGTTGAGGATGCGGCAATCGGCGGGGACCATGTCGCCCGCGGACAGCAGCACCACGTCGCCGGGCACCAGGTCGGCCAGCGGCACTTCGCGCTGTTGCGAGCCGGTGGCATGCAGGGCGGCGCCGAAGAAGCGCCGGCCATTGCCCGCGTCCGGCGCTCCGGCGGCCGGCGCTCCGGCATCGCTGCGCAGCACCGTCGCGGTGTTGCGCACCATCGCCTTCAGGGCCTCGGCGGCGCGGTTCGAGCGCTGCTCCTGCACGAAGCGCAGCACCGTCGAGATCACCACCATCGAGCCGATGATCGCAACCGCCGTCCAGGACTGTTCCTCGGGCGCGGCCATGCGCACGTCGGTCAGCCACGACAGCACGGCCAGCGCGGTCAGCAGCAGATTGAACGGATTGCGGTACGACAGCCACAGGTGCGCTGGCCAGGACAGCGGCTTTTCGTGGTCGACCTCGTTGGCGCCGTGGCGTTCGCGCGCGGCCAGCGCCTGGGCGTCGGACAGGCCGCCCCAGCCGCTGCCAAACCGTTCGAACAGCGAATCGAAACCGAGCCGGGACGTCTCGACCATACGCTGGCTGGCGCGGCGGGCGGCTTCGGACGATGCCGCGGCCTCATCCCCGCCTTGCTCGAGAATGGGGGCGCGGCGAAAGTGCCGGCCGGTGCCGCGCAGACGCGCAGCGGAAGAAAAAAAGGACTTCAGGAAAGCAAACATGGGAGTGCTCCGCATTTATTAAAGTTGTTGCGGGAGACACGGACTACCCTGCCGATAGCGGCCGCGCGCGGGCAGCAGCGGGCCGCGGCGTTTCCGAGGAAATGCCGTGGGACCGCCACTGACGGGCGTGCGCAGGCGCCGGAGCAATGTTGCCGGTGTCCGGATCGCGTCTATGGCGCGCCGGGTGCGGAAAACGGAAAGGGAGCGGGCGGTGGAATCAGGACCGGGCGCCGGGGCGCGCAGGGCGCGTGCTGGGCCGGGGATTCCAGGCTGCGGGTTCCGTACGGACCGGGATGTCTATCCGGCCAGTCGGCTCGCAGGGAGATGACGGGTCAGATAGGCATGCCGGAGCCGCGCGCAGGGCGCAATCGAGGCTCTGGGTCTAAGGCGCTAGGCATGATTTCTCCTGGGTTGAAAGAAAAGGCGCGATCAGGCCAATGCGGCCTGCGCGCCGAAATGCACGTGACGGACAGCAGGGTTGGCGCTCAGACGGCGCGCTTGCGTCATCAGTTCCGCCCGCAGCTCCGGGGGGCAATTGACGGTAATGCAAGCCGATGCGAGATCCGGCTCCTGGCCTTGATCGATCTGCACTTGCGCGACATCCAGGCCGGCGGCGCTGAAGTCCAGGCAGATCTGCTTGCGCAGGGCGCCGAGCTCACCGCGAGGACAGATCACCGTCAGCCGGGACGTGCCGCGACGGCGGCCCAGGGCGGTGGCACGGTCCACGCCAGCGCGGCGCAGGAACAAGTCGAAGAAACGCATAACGACCTCCATGACAAGAAGGCGGAGCGTGATCGCGAACACGAGCGCAGCCGGACAACGCCCTTGCGGCGGGCACGACGAACGTGCACGAACGCTGGCGCTGCGACTAGCGGCGGTTCTGGCGGTTTATGTCGGGGGGAGTCCCGGCAGACCGTAGGCCTGCACTTTGGGCCGGGCTGATGCCTGGCGCTTGGGATACACCGCAACCTGAATGACAGGATGCGGCAGACGGAGTTCTGCGTGGATCCTGTCAGACAGCGACGTCGATGCAAGATCGACAACTTTCGCCGGAATCGGTATTCACGAAGACAACTCCTGGGATGGAAAACACGGCGAGTTTACGCGGGTTTGTACTGATGGACAAGGGTCTGACGCACTTTTGACACACAAATGAAGCAAAGCCGGACAGGCACGGAGAGGCCTGCCCGGCAACTGCGCTCAGGCGTAGAAGTGCCAGCCCAGATAGCCGGCGAACAGCGCATACAGTCCGCCCACCGCCGACAGCGCCGGCACGCTCATGGCAGCGCGGCGGAAGCGCATCCACAACAGGCCGATGGACACCATGGTGAAGAGACCTGCGGCCAGCAGGGGCGCATCCAGCACCCACGGCGTCATGAAGATGCCGAGCGCGCTGGGGATGGTGGCCTGGATCATCATGGCGCCCGAGATGTTGGCGAGCGCCAGACGCTCCTTGCCCTGGCGCACCCAGATCAGCGCGTTCATGATTTCCGGCAATTCGGTAGCCACCGGCGCAAGCAGCAGCGCGGCCACGTGCGGCGACGCGCCCATCGCAATGCCGAGCAGTTCGATCTGGTTCACGAAGACGTGCGACGCGCCGGCGATCACCACCAGCGCCATGATGGTCTGCGTGGCGGCCCAGAACATGGTCGGGTTCTCGTCGCGGGGTCGCAGCTTGAGCGGCTCGAGGTCCTCGCAGTCCAGGCATTCCTCGTCGTTGCTCAGCTCGCGCTTGATGTAGAGCGCGTACGTGGCCAGAAACACGAAGCCCAGCCACGGCTTCCAGGCGAAGGCCAGCAGCCCCAGGCCCACCTTGAAGATGAAGATGCCCATGAACCAGGCCTGGTCGCGGGCCAGCCGGCGCTGGTCCGCGTTGATACAGTCTGCCTGCGCGGGTTGGCCGCGGCGCGCGCGCCACAGGGCCAGGCCGACCACGGCGTAGGCCAGCGTGGCCAACACGAGAGGACCGCCCATTGCGGCGCCGACGCCGATGTCCTTTTGTTCTGGGGTATCGCCGAAGACAACGGCCATGAAGGTGACGGCGCTTTCCGGCAGCGCGGTGCCGAAGGCCGCCAGCACGGTGCCGGTGGCGGTCGCGCCCAACTGGAAGCGATGACCGACCCATTCGACGCCGTTGACGAAGAACTCGCACGCGACGTAGATCACTGCCGCGGACAGGAAGAACAGAAACAGGGTGAGCAACATGGGAACGCGGCCGGACGAGCAGATACCATTGGCGCGACGCAGCGGCTCGCCCGGCCAAGGGTGAACGCTACGCGGCCAAAGGTCTCGCCTGGCTGATCCACGCGGCGGCAAGCCGGACGTGGGTGCCGTCAGCGCCATGGGGTTCTAGCGGCTGCTCCGCAGCACTGAACCACCAAGTCTGTTGACGCTGACTCCTTTAGGGGAAAAGGATGGCTACTCCCCAATGACAGAGCGGCGATTGTAGCAGCGGTTCGCGCGCCGTCCAGTCATCACCGCGCCGTCCTCGCGGATTCGCGGCCGGGGTGTTGCATTCGCGGGATGGCGGGTAAAGTAGGCCCCATCTTTCGCCCTTGCCGGGGTGGCCCCCCCCTCCCCCCCCCCCATTGCCGGCCCCCCCCCCCAAACCCCCCCTAAC
>NZ_JAKRML010000038.1:0-62341 GCF_022346505.1 Achromobacter sp. ACRQX | reverse complement strand
GTTGGGGCACTTGCGGGGGCCCTCGGGGGAGCCGTCAGCCGATGCGTTTCAGGGCCGTCTTGTACTGTTGGCCGCGCGCCACGTAGTGGGCGGTGTTCTTGTGCATGTTGGCGATTTCCTCGGTGGAAAGCTCCCGCACGATCTTGCCAATGCCGATGACCAGCGAATTGTCCGGAATGACCCGGTCTTCGGGGATGATCGCCCCGGCGCCGATCAGGCAGTTGCGGCCGATGACGGCGTTGTTCAGGACGATCGCCTGCATGCCGACCAGCGCCCCTTCGTGGATGGTGCAGCCGTGCAGCATGGCCTGGTGGCCGACGGTGACGTTCGGGCCGATGGTCATGGGACAGCCCGCGTCGACGTGCAGGACGCTTGATTCCTGGATGTTGGTGCCTTCGCGGATCTGGATGGCGTCGTTGTCGGCGCGGATCGATACATGCGACCAGATGCTGACGCCGGCTTCCAGCGTGACGTTGCCGATGAGGTCGGCGCTGTCGGCCACGTAGGCCTGCGGGTCGATGCGGGGGATCAGGTCGTTGAGCTGGTAAATGGCCATGACTAGGTCTCCGTTTGCCGCGCCGGGGCGGCAACGGGCGCGCCAACGTCGGTCTGGGGCGCGCTGGCCTGCGGGCGTTCTGCTTCACGCTCGCGCAGGATGCGCCGCTGGATCTTGCCCGTGGTGGTCATGGGCAGTTCGTCCACGTATTCGATTTCCTTCGGGTATTCGTACGGCGCCAGGCGCTCGCGCACGTGCTCCTGAAGGTTTTCGGTGATTTCGCCTCGGTCCCGGAGGGCAAATTCCGGCGTCAGCACCACAAAGGCCTTGACCACCGCACCGCGCTCGGCGTCCGGCTTGGGCACCACGGCAGCATTGGCCACGGCCGGGTGGCCAACCAGGCAGCTTTCGATTTCACCCGGGCCGATCCGGTAGCCGGCCGACTTGAATACGTCGTCGGCGCGGCCCGCATACCAGAGGTAGCCGTCCTCATCGACGGTGGCGAGGTCGCCCGTCAGGCACCAGTCGCCCTTGAACTTGGCCAGCGTGGCGGCCTCGTTGCGCCAGTAACCCAGGAACATGACCGGGTCCGGAAAGCCGTGGATGTCCAGCCGGTTGACCGCGATCTCGCCCGTGGCGCCCGCCGCGACCGGCGTGCCGTCGTCGTCCAGCACCGCCACGTTGTGGCCGGGATACGGGCGGCCCATCGAGCCGGGTTTGGCGGGCCAGCGTTTGTTGCTGTTGCCCACCACGTAGTTCATTTCGGTCTGGCCGAACATTTCGTTGGGCGTCACGCCCAGCGCCGTCCGGCACCAATCGAACACCGTCTCGCCCACGCTTTCGCCGGCGCTCATGATGGCGCGCAAGGCAAGCTGGTAGCGCTGGCGGGGCTCTGGCACCGCCTTCATCATCATCTTCAGCGCGGTGGGGAAGAGGAACGTATTGGTGACCTGATAACGTTCCAGCAGTTCGAAGGCGCGTTCCACGGAAAAGCGTCCGCGCGTGCCCACGATGGGGTGGCCGAAATACAGCGTGGGTAGCAGGGCGTCCATCATGCCGCCGGTCCAGGCCCAATCGGCGGGCGACCAGAACACGTCGGCAGGCTTGGGAAACCAGTCCTGCGAGGCGACGAAGCCCGGCAGGTTGCCGATCAACACGCTGTGGGGCAGCAGCGCGCCCTTGGGGGCGCCGGTGGTGCCGGAGGTGTAAAGCAGGATGGCCGGATCCGACGAACGGGTCTGCACGGCCTTGAATTCGTTGGGCTGGCGGGCCAGCAGGCTGCGCCACGGCAGCACGCGCTCGTCGGCGAAGCCGATGCCGATGACCTGCTGCAGGGCGGGGCAGTGTTCGGTGACGGCCAGTAGGTTGGCGCTGGAGGCGTGGTCGACGATGGCGACGCGGGCTTCGGCATCGCACAGTCGGCTTTGCAGCGCTTCGGGGCCGAAGAGCGCCGACAGGGGCAGGACCACCGCGCCGACGCTGTAGATGGCCATATGAGCGACCACGGTTTCCGGGCGTTGCCCCAAAACCACACCGACCCGGTCGCCCTTGCCCACGCCCATTTTCACCAGGCCGTTGGCGAGCTGATTGGCGGCTTCCGCCAGGCGGGCGAAGGTCCAGACCTCGCGGTTGCCGGACTCATCTTCGTAGTAGATGGCAATGCGCCGCGCATCCGGACTGCTGGATGCCCAGCGGTGGCAGCACGCTTCCGCGATGTTGAACTGGGTGGGCACCAGCCAGCGGAATGATTGGTAGAGCGCCTGATATTGGTCGTTCATGGCCCTATGTTGTAAGCATGTTGCGGCGTGAACGGGTCATATCGCCCGTTACTCAGGTGCAAGCATGACCTAGAGGGGCGTGAACTGCAATATCCCCGTTGCGTAACGGGGACGCATACGGGTTATCACGGATGCTTGCCTTGCCGGCGCAGCGCGGAGGGCAGGGCGGGCAGCGTCAGGGACCGCGGCGGGCGGTTGGCCGGGTCGCGCTGGCGTTCGGCCTGCAGCACCGCCCAGTCCAGAAGCTGGAGCTGGCCATCGTGCGTTTCTGCCAGCGCCGACAGGCTTTCGACCCAGTCGCCGTCGTTGCAGTACAGGATGCCGCTCACGTCGCGCAGTTCGGGCTTGTGGATGTGGCCGCAGACCACGCCGTCCAGTCCACGCCGCCGGGCTTCGCCGGCCAGCGCCTCCTCGAAGTCGGTGATGAACGACACCGCGTTCTTGACCTTGTGCTTCAGGTACTGGGACAGGGACCAGTAATGCATGCCCAGCCGGTGGCGAAGGCGGTTGAAATGGTGGTTGACCCACAACGCAAACTGGTAGAGCCCATCGCCCAGGTGCGCCAGCCAGCGGCTGTGCTGGATGACGCCGTCGAACTGGTCCCCGTGCAGCACCAGCAGCCGCAGCCCCTTGGCCGTGACGTGCACGTCCTCGTCCAGGACCTCGATGTCGCCAAAGGCGAATCCGGCGAACTCGCGGGCGAATTCGTCATGGTTGCCCGGGATGAACACCACGCGAGTGCCATTGCGGGCTTTGCGCAGGATGCGCTGGATCACGTCGTTGTGCGCGCGGGGCCAGTGCCAGTGCTTGCGCAACTGCCAGCCATCGACGATGTCCCCGACCAGGTACAGCGTGTCCGAGTCGTTGTGATCCAGAAAATCGAGCAGGAATTCCGCCTTGCACCCGGCAGTGCCCAGGTGAATATCGGAAATCCACAGGGCGCGCCAGTGCGTCGGTTGGATCTCGTTCACGGTCGCTTCCCTGTGGGCTGTGGTCATGCTTGAGAATGAGACCACCTACCGATGACGCGCGCGTGACGAATCCATGACGCGGTTGTGACGGCGCGCGCGGCCAGGCAGGCGCACGCGCACCACCCGTCCAGCGGATCAGGACTGCCCGGTGGCCTTCTTGCCCTTCAGGCGCTTCCACAGCCCGCCGCCCAGCGCTGCCGCGGCCAGGATGCCGACCTTGGCGAACTTGGCCAGGAAAGCCGCGATCACCGCGAACAGACCGAGCTTCTTGGCGGCGACGCCCGCCACCAGAGCCGCCAGGCCATACTCGGCGACCTTGTCGCTCGAGGCATCGAAATCGGCGTAGCGCTTGCCTTCCACGTAGTGCAGGTTGTCCAGCAGCGCCAGCACGGCGGCCTTGTCCGTGGGCACCTTGTTCTTTTCGGTGATCAGGTCCAGGGTGATGTAGCCGTCGCGGCCCAGCGCGTAGGTGTTGTAGTTGACCGTGGCGTCTTCCTCCGCGGCGGCGTCCTTGTGCTTGGCGGCCACCGACCAGACCAGGCGCTGCGTGTTGCTGTCGTACTTGGGCGCCTCCACCCAGCCGCCCACCGTCAGCTCCGGAAAGCCGCGCTTCTTGCGTTCCTCGTTGGACGCCTCGGTGCCTTCACGCAGGCTGTCCAGCAGTTCGTTGACGTTCCAGTTGCGGGCGTCGTCGTCCTTGATGTAGCCGGCCTTGTCGAAATTGACAGTGACGACCCAATCCTCGTCGTCGCTCTTGGGCATCACGACGCCCAGCAGAGAAGGATCCTTGCCGTTGCCATAGGCCTGCATCAACCGGTCGGCCTGCGGGCGCGGCACGAAGAACATGGTCTGGGGCAGCTTCAGCGTGGCCTGGTCGCCCAGTGTCACGTCGGTCGGCCCTTGCCGGGCGGCGGCGAAGGCGGCCTTTGAAGCCGCTTCGATTTCCTGCTGGGCCGATGCGTTTTGGGCGGACGCGCCTGCGTGCAGGAACAACAGCGCGCTGGCGAAGGCCAGCGACAGGCGGGAAAGGAATGCGCGCATGGTGAGAATGAAGCCGTAAATTAAATGGGGCCTCATTGTCCGGGCGTGCGGCTGTCATCTTTCTGAACAGGCGCGCGAAATAGCGGGCGGCTTGGCAAGCATCAAACGGCGATGCCGGCCGCGCGCCGCCGAGCGTGCCGGTCAGCGCGCTTTCTTGGCCTGCGGCGCGTTACGCAGGCGCGTGCCCAGAATCCGGTCGTGCAGAAACTGACCGTCCGGGTCAAACCATGACCAGATGAAGATGGCAAAGGGGGCCGCCACGATGAACATGTCCACGGACGGCCAGCCGGTGGCCAGCGCCGCGCCCCAGACCACGGCGGCGCCTGCCAGCACCAGCGGCCAAGCCAGGATGTAGCGCAGGATCAGCAGGCCGGTCGACGGCGTGTTGCCATGTCGGTCCACCAGCCGGATGTTCCAGGTCTTCATGGGCAGCGTCTGGCCGCGGCGGCGCCAGCACAGCACGAAGTAGGCGCCGATCGCCACGAACAGCCACGCCTGCCGGGCGGCCCGCAATTCCAGCGCATTGCGGCTTTGGGTGAGGGTATCCAGCAGGTAACCCGCGAGGAACACGACGCCGAACAGCAGGACGGCTTCGTACATCATGCAGGCAAACCGGCGCAGCCGATTGGGCGTCTCGTCGAGGTGGGCGTCATTCATGGACGCGTATTATCCATAAATTGTTGCCCCCACGTTTCGCGCGAAAAAAAACCCGCCGGTGAGGGCGGGTCTATAAAAGGGGCTATGCAGCCCCCAAGGGGAAAATCGTTAGGCCCGAAAGCCTGGGCCCAGCTTAGGCAGCGGAATGCGCGTTCTTGGCGCTCGTCTTGCCGGCCAGAGCCTTGATGCCGTGGGCCAGCTTGCGCAGGCCTGCAGCCAACGCCCGCATCGGATGCGGGCGGAATTGTTCTTCGATAGCCTGGAGCATCAGTTGACGCTCGAGTTCGTCGGTCAGGCGAATGGTGTTGTTCGGGTTGATCACAATAGCCTCCACGGGCTTGCACAGTTGTTTGCTACTAGGGATAACCCGGATTATAGGGGTTTACCCTGAAACTATGCAAGAGGCCGATTCAAGCTGGTGCAACCTGGCAACACCTTGGTGCTGATGATGCCCCAAAACCGCGCGGCCGGGCACCATAAGCAAAGATAGGCGCCGCATGTTGCGGCGCTTTTACAACGTGGGATGCTGGCGGAATCAAGGAAGGGGCGCCCCCGCGGCGTGTGCCGCAGGGGGCAGAACGCGCTCAGGCGTCGCGGTAGCCGGCGGCCACCAGCTCGAAGCCGAACAGGCGGCAATCGAGCGCGCCGTTGTGCAAGGGGACGCGCCGCTTGGGCTTCAAGCGCATCTGGTTGGGCAGCGTCAGGTCGCTGGTAATGACGTGCAGCTCCCATCCCGCGAAATTGCGCTTCAGGCAGGTGGCCCAGTCGCGCCACAGGTCGGCGTCCTGCTCCGCGCCCATGCGCTCGCCGTAAGGCGGGTTGGTGACGATCCAGCCGTGGTCGGCGGGCGCCACCACGTCGCGGGCATCGCCCACTTCAAAACGGATCGAGTCGGCCGTCAGCCAGGCGCGCTCGGCGTTGTTGCGGGCGTATTCGATGGCCAGGGGATTGAGGTCGTAACCTACCAGAGGCGCGTCCAGCTGCGGCAGGATGCGGGCGCGGGCGTCTTCCTTAAGGTCGCGCCAGCGGTACGCATCGTGGTCACGCAGGCGTTCGAAACCGAACGGGCGCGAGATGCCCGGGGGCACGCCCAGCGCGATCCAGGCCGCTTCGATCAGGATGGTGCCGGAGCCGCAGAAGGGATCCAGCAGCGGCGCCGCCGGATCCCAGCCCGCCAGCGCCAGCATGCCGGCGGCCAGGTTTTCGCGCAGTGGCGCCTCGCCCTTGTCTAGGCGCCAGCCGCGCTTGAACAGGGATTCGCCCGAGGTGTCCAGGTACAACGTGGCTGTGTGACCCGTCAGGAAAAGGTGTACGCGTGCATCGGGGCGTACCGTGTCGATGCTGGGGCGCTCGCCTTCGAGTTCGCGCAGGCGGTCGCAGATACCGTCCTTGGCGCGCAGGTTGCAGTACTGCAGGCTCTGCACCGGGCTCTTGATGGCCGAGGTGTCCACACGCAGCGTCTGTTCGGCGCCGAACCAGCGTTCCCAGGGCGTATCGCGGGCCAGATCCAGGATGTCGTCTTCGTGCGAGATCTCGGCGTGCGCCACCTGCACCAGGATGCGGGTGGCCAGACGCGAGTACAGGTTGGCGCGCTGGATGCCGGACCAGTCCGACGTGAATGAGCAGCCCGCCCGGCCTGCCTTGGCGTCTTCGTAGCCGAGGGCCTGCATTTCGGCGGTCAGCGCTTCTTCCAGGCCTTGGGGGCAGGGGGCGAAGACGGTGAAGGTTTCAGCTTGACGCGGCTCGCGGGGACGGCGGCTGCGGACATCGACGCGGGGGGCGGCGCGCTCGCGCGGGGCATCCCAGTCGTGATCTGCATCGGCTTCGTGCGCGAAATCGGATTGCTGCGCGTCGTCGGATGCTGCGGTGTGGTCGGGCTCTTGGGCGAATTCGGGGGCGGGGCCGTCGTCTTCGAACGGATCGTAGAAACGGCCGGCCGGCGTCGCCGGGGCAATGTACTGGTCATCACGCAAGCGCGGCGCGCGCTGCGGCGTGCGGCCGGCGCGCGAGCCGGGTGCGTCATCGCGGCGGCCGTCATCGCGGCGGCCGTCGCCACGGCGGCTGTCGTCCGCGCGGGTGCGGTCCGAAGCGCCACGGCGCGCCGAGGGACGGTCGGATTGGCCGCGATCGGAAGGACCTCGGTCGTACGGGCTACGGTCGGACGGACCGCGGTCGTACTGGCCGCGCTCGGCCTGCCCGGGGCGTGACTGACCAGACCGCGACTGCCCCGAACGCGGCGACGTGCCACGGGCGGGCGCATCGCGGCCCGCGCCGGACGGCCTGCGGGCGTTGCGGGCCTCTTCTTCCTGGCGCCGCTGGTAGCCCTCGGGGTCTTTCTGGCGTTCGGTGTTGTCGCGGGCGCGCTCGATCTGCGCGACCAGGCGCGCGCGGGCGCCGGTGCGGGTGCGTTTGGCAGCGCCCTCGGCTTGGGCGTCGCGGGCCGTTTTCTTGATCGTCAGCGTCTTGCGCGGGCGGTCCTGTTCATCAGAGGACATACGAATCCTGGCGAATGTGCAAAGGTAGGGGTATCAGAAGGGTTTGACGACGACCAGCGCCACCACCACCAAGAGCAGCAAGACGGGAACTTCGTTGAACCAGCGATAGAACTTGTGCGAACGGGTGTTCTTGCCCTGTTCGAACTTGCGCAGCATGAGGCCACAGGCGTGATGGTAGCCGATGACGAGCAGCACGAAAAAGAGCTTGGCGTGCATCCAGCCATTGCCCGGGCCCACGCCGATGCGGTAACCCACGTACAGCCACATCCCGAAAATGATGGCCACGACCGCCAGGGTGGTGGTGAAGCGGTACAGGCGGCGCGCCATGCCGAGCAGCGTTTCCTGGACAGCAGTGTCCGAGGTCTGCGCCAGATTCACGAAGATGCGCGGCAGATAAAACAATCCGGCAAACCAGGAAGCGATGAAGACGATGTGAAAGGTCTTGACCCAGAGCATGGCCATGGCGCGATCCGATGGAGGAAAGCCGCATTGTATGCGCGCCGGTGTGAGCACCAGACGCCTGGCGCTTACACCTCCCGTCAGCCGGACAACCTCAGATCACGTACAAATCCATATATTCATGGACCGGCATCGCTTCCAGCGTCTCCTGATCCAGCGACGCCGCCAAGATGCGCTGCTGCTGACGCGGTGGAAACACACGGGCCAGGTTGGTGCGGAATTTGGTCTCCAGCAGCGGAATCCCGTCGGCGCGGCGGCGCTTGTGGCCGATGGGATATTCGCAGACGATTTCATCCAGCGCCGAGCCGTCGTTGAACTGCACGGTCAGCGCGTTGGCGATCGAGCGCTTGGCGGGGTTGTGATAGTCGCTGGTGAACGCGGGGTCTTCCACGCAGACGATCTTGGCGCGCAGCGCATCGATGCGCGGATCCTGCGCGATCTCATCTTCGTAGTCGCCCGCGGTCAGGCGCCCGAACAGCACCGGAACGGCCACCATGTACTGAATGCAGTGGTCACGGTCGGCAGGATTGTTCAGTGGTCCCTTCTTGTCGATGATGCGGATGCACGCCTCGTGCGTGCGGATCCGGATCTGCTTGATGTCGTCGGCGCTTTTGCCCAGGGACTTGAGCAGATCGTGGAGCTGCATGGCGCATTCCACGGCGGTCTGCGCGTGAAATTCAGCCGGAAACGAAATCTTGAACAGCACGTTTTCCATCACGTAGCTGCCATAAGGCCGCTGGAACTTGAACGGCTGCCCCTTGAAAAGCACGTCGTAAAAGCCCCAGGTCTTGGCAGTCAGCACCGATGGATAACCCATTTCGCCGGTACGCGCGATCAGCGCCAGACGCACCGCGCGGCTGGTGGCATCGCCGGCCGCCCAGCTCTTGCGGCTGCCGGTGTTGGGGGCGTGTCGATAGGTGCGCAGGCTCTGGCCGTCGACCCAGGCAAGCGACACCGCGTTGATCACTTCGTCACGGGTCAGGCCCAGCATTTGCGCCACGACGGCGGTGGACGCCACCTTGACCAGAACGACGTGGTCCAGGCCGACCTTGTTGAAGGAGTTTTCCAGCGCGATGCAGCCCTGGATTTCGTGTGCCTTGATCATGCCGGTCAGCACGTCGCGCATGGACAGGGGCGGCTTGCCCGCCGCGACCGCCGTGCGCGACAGCCAGTCGGCTGTGGCAAGGATGCCGCCCAGGTTGTCGGACGGGTGGCCCCATTCGGCGGCGAGCCAGGTGTCGTTGAAGTCCAGCCAGCGGATCATCGTGCCGATGTTGAACGCCGCCTGGACCGGGTCAAGCTGGAACTGCGTGCCGGGCACCTTGGCGCCTTGCGGCACTACGGTGCCCGGCACGACCGGACCCAGCAGCTTCCTGCACGCCGGATATTCCAGCGCTTCCAGGCCGCAGCCCAGCGTGTCGATCAGGCAGTTGCGCGCGGTCTCGTACGCCAGATCGCTGCGGACTTCGTAGTTGAGCACGTAGTCCGCGATATCTGCCAGGACCTGGTCGGGTTCGGGACGGACGTTCGAGATCGGGGCAGACATAGCAGTACCTCTTCGGAAAAGTGAATACAGGTGGCCATGCCGCGCCCTCGATCGGTTTTACTTCCGCTTGGTTTTACTTGCGCTTGTCGATGGGCACGAACTTCTGGTCTTCCGGGCCCACGTAATTGGCGGTGGGACGGATGATCTTGTTGTCGATGCGCTGCTCGATGATGTGGGCCGACCAACCCGCGGTGCGCGCGATGACGAACAGCGGGGTGAACATGGCGGTGGGCACGCCCATCATGTGATAGCTGACAGCCGAGAACCAGTCCAGGTTGGGGAACATCTTCTTGACGTCCCACATGACCGTTTCCAGGCGTTCGGCGATGTCGAACATCTTGGTCGTGCCGGCCTTCTTGGACAGTTTCTTGGCGACGTCCTTGATGACCTTGTTGCGCGGGTCGGAAATCGTGTAGACCGGGTGACCGAAGCCGATGATGACTTCCTTGGCTTCCACGCGGCGGCGGATGTCGGCCTCGGCTTCGTCCGGCGTTTCGTAGCGCTTCTGGACTTCGAATGCGACTTCGTTGGCGCCGCCGTGCTTGGGGCCGCGCAGTGCGCCGATGGCGCCCGAGATGGCCGAGAACATGTCCGAACCCGTGCCGGCAATGACGCGGGCCGTGAACGTCGAGGCGTTGAATTCGTGCTCGGCGTACAGGTTCAGCGAAATATGCATCGCCTTGACCCATTCGTCGCTGGGCTTTTCGCCATGCAAGAGGTGCAGGAAGTGGCCGCCGATGCTGTCGTCGTCCGTCTGCACGTCGATGACGCGGCCGTTGTGGCTGTAGTGGTACCAGTAGAGCAGGGCCGAGCCCAGGTTGGCCATCAGGCGGTCGGCGATGTCGCGCGCGCCCGGGGTGTTGTGGTCGTCTTTTTCAGGCAGCACGCAGCCCAGCACCGACACGGCCGTGCGCATCACGTCCATCGGATGGCTGGCGGCGGGCAGGGCTTCCAGGGCAACCTGCAGTTGCGCGGGCAGGCCGCGCAGGCTGCGCAGCTTTTCCTTGTAGGCTTTCAGTTCGGCCTTGTTGGGCAGCTTGCCATGGACGAGCAAGTGGGCGATTTCCTCGAACTCGCTGGTATCGGCGATGTCCAGGATGTCGTAGCCGCGATAGTGCAGGTCGTTGCCGCTGCGGCCGACGGTGCACAGTGCGGTGTTGCCCGCGACCACGCCGGACAGCGCAACCGACTTCTTGGGCTTGAAACCGGCTTTTTCTTCCGGCTTGGCGTCCGATTTGGCTTCTTGCTTCTTGGGAGCCGTGCTCATGTCTCTACTCCTTTCCTTACGCGATGGAAGATGCAATGGGGGCGGGCGCCGCCGCGGGTCTGCCGCGGCGCGCGCCTGACGTTGCGCAACTAGGCCTTGCCCTTCTGGAAGAGCGCGTCCAGCCTGGATTCGAATTCGTGATAGCCGATGCGGTCGTACAGTTCTTCGCGCGTCTGCATCAGGTCGACGACGTTCTTCTGGTGGCCGTCGCGGCGGATCGCGGTGTAGACGGCCTCGGCGGCCTTGTTCATGGCGCGGAAGGCGGACAGCGGATAGAGCACCATGCCCACGCCGACGCTCTTCAGTTCCTCGACGGAGAAAAGCGGCGTCTTGCCGAACTCCGTGATGTTGGCCAGCACGGGCACCTTGACGGCCTTGACGAAGCGGTCGTAGGTGGGCAGGTCGTAAGCGGCTTCGGCGAAGATCGCATCGGCCCCGGCTTCCACACACGCTAGCGCGCGTTCGATGGCCGCGTCCACGCCGTGCGAGGCGATCGCGTCGGTGCGGGCGATCAGGTAGAAATCGCTGTCGGTACGCGCATCGGCGGCGGCCTTCACGCGGTCGGCCATTTCCTCGGTGGTGACGATTTCCTTGCCGGGCCGATGGCCGCAGCGCTTGGCGCCGACCTGGTCCTCGATGTGGCAGGCGGCCGCGCCGAACTTGATCAGGCTTTTGACGGTGCGGGCGATGTTGAACGCCGACGGGCCGAAGCCGGTGTCGATGTCGACCAGCAGCGGCACATCGCACACGTCGGTGATGCGGCGCACGTCGGTCAGGACGTCGTCCATCGTGTTGATGCCCAGGTCCGGCAGTCCCAGCGAGCCGGCCGCGACGCCGCCGCCGGACAGGTAGATGGCGCGATAGCCGGCGCGCTTGGCCAAGAGGGCGTGGTTCGCGTTGATGGCGCCGATGATCTGCAGCGGATTCTCTTCGGCGAGCGCGCGGCGAAAGAGGGCGCCGGGCGATTCGGGTCTGGCCATGGTTGTCTCCTGTTCTTGGTAGCCCACGACCTTATCGCGGGTCCGAAAAATAAATCTGTCCCCTGCGCGACAATCCCCGCGGCAAGATCTTTCGCGAAGAGAGCGAAGAGACAGGTGTATTTCACGGTACTGCGGTATTCGATGCGTACGAATTGCGGCATGCATCGGGCATGTATTGCGGCACTTCAGCTGCCGCGCGCAATGCGGTCCCGCTTAAGGATTGGGCCCGCATGAACGGGCCCAATCCTTTTACTGCGCGCTGCTTACTTCAGCAGGTCCTTGACGCCGTCGCGCTCTTCGAGGAGCTCTTTCAGCGTGAAGTCCAGGCGCTCACGCGAGAAGGCGTCGATTTCCAGGCCTTCGACGCGCTTGTATTCGCCGTTTTCGGTGGTGACCGGCACGCCGTAGATGATGCCTTCGGGGATGCCGTAGGAGCCGTCCGACGGGATGCCCATCGTGACCCACTTGCCGTTGCTGCCCAGGACCCAGTCACGGACGTGGTCGATGGCGGCGTTGGCGGCCGAAGCGGCCGAGGACAGGCCACGGGCTTCGATGATGGCGGCGCCGCGCTTGCCCACCGTGGGGATGAACGTGTCGCGGTTCCAAGCGTCGTCGTTGATCAGCTTGGACAGCGATTCGCCGCCGACGGTGGCGAAGCGGAAGTCGGGGTACATCGTGGGCGAGTGGTTGCCCCACACGACCAGCTTTTCGATGTCGGCGACGGCCTTGCCAGACTTGGCGGCCAGTTGCGACAAGGCGCGGTTGTGGTCCAGGCGCAGCATGGCGGTGAAGTTCTTGGCGGGCAGGTCCGGCGCCGACTTCATGGCGATGTAGGCATTGGTGTTGGCAGGGTTGCCGACGACCAGGACCTTGACGTTGCGGCTGGCGACGTCGTTCAGGGCCTTGCCCTGAGCCGTGAAGATCTGTGCGTTGACGGACAGCAGGTCCTTGCGTTCCATGCCCGGGCCGCGCGGACGGGCGCCAACCAGCAGGGCCACGTCGGCGTCCTTGAAGGCGGTGCGCGGGTCGCTGTGCGCGGTGACTTCCTGCAGCAGCGGGAAGGCGCAGTCATCCAGTTCCATGATGACGCCCTTCAGGGCCTTTTGCGCTTTCTCGTCGGGGATTTCCAGCAGTTGCAGGATGACGGGTTGATCTTTACCCAGCATTTCGCCCGAGGCGATGCGGAATAGCAGTGCGTAACCGATTTGGCCGGCGGCGCCGGTGACGGCGACACGCAAGGCAGGCTTGGACATGGACGTTCTCCGTAATGGTTTGGCGAGAAAAAAATCTCACCAATCAGTGTAATCGTTGGGCGCGGTAACAAGCGGCCGCCAGGGGCGCTGCGCGTCGCGCGGACAGCTTTGAATCCTAGATCGAATTAACGTAAGCGTCAATTGATCTTCTATCTTATATAAGACATAAGACGTTGGACAGCTCGCCTCCCGATATGCCACAATAGAGCGTTTATTCGAATGCGCCGCGGCCCGCTGGGCCGCGCGCCTGTATCAAGCCGTAAGGCTGGCGGCAGCAGCGCATCGGATGAGTCTGCATCCCTTGGTGCTGCCTTCTCATTCATCCGGATAAACATGACACTTTCAAGAAGATCCATGGCAGAGCCTAGGCCCGAAACCTCCTTACGCAATCGCGCCGCCCGTCCAACGGGCGAGGGAGCCGCTTTCAGTCCGCTCTACCGCCAGATCAAGGATCTGCTTGTCCAAAGCCTCGAACGCGGCGAATGGAAGCCCGGCGAGCTCATCCCCAGCGAAATCGATCTGGCCGCCCGTTTTCAGGTGAGCCAGGGCACGGTGCGCAAGGCGGTCGATGAGCTGGCCGCCGAGCACATGCTGCTGCGCCGCCAGGGCAAGGGCACTTTTGTCGCCACCCACCACGAAGCCCGCGTGCGCTACCGTTTCCTGCGCCTGGCCCCCGACGAAGAGGGCGAGGCCGGCCGCGCCGAAAGCCGCATCCTGGAATGCCGCCGCACCCGCGCGCCCGCCGAAATCGCCCGCGCGCTGGACCTGCGCGCGGGCGAGACTGTCGTCATGATCCGCCGCCTGCTGTCCATGGGGCAGACACCGACCGTGCTGGACGACATCTGGCTCCCCGGTTCCATATTCCGTGGTCTCACCCTTGAGCTGCTGACCGCCAACAAGGCGCCGCTCTATGGCCTTTTTGAATCCGAGTTCGGCGTCAGCATGGTGCGCGCGGACGAGAAGCTGCGCGCGGTCGCCGCGCCGGCTGAAGTCTGTACGCTGCTTAATGTTGCCGCCGGCACGCCGTTGTTGCAGGTAGACCGGGTGTCTTACACATACGGTGACCGCCCCATGGAAATCCGCCGGGGGTTGTACTTGACCGATCGATACCACTACCGCAATAGTCTGAATTGATGAGCTTTTTACCTACGATTTGATACCAACCCGTCTCTGGGCGAAAATACCGCGTTTGCCCGCAAGGGCCGCGGCGATTTAGCCGTAACGATTCCCTAGTTCCGAAACACCGAGGCCGTCATGTCCGACACCGCTGCCAAGCCACGTCCGCAGTTTCGCAATATTGGTATTGCGCAAATTGCCAGTTACCGCCTGCCCCTGGCCGGCAAGCTGTCCATTCTGCACCGCGTCAGCGGCGCGTTGTTGTTCCTCTGTCTTCCCTTGGTCATCCTGCCGCTCTTCGCGGCCAGCGTGGCCGCACCGCAGACGTTCGCCGCCGTGGCCGCGTACGCCGGCAACCCGATCGTCAAGCTCGTTTTCCTCGTCCTCGTCTGGGGCTACCTGCATCACTTCTGTGCGGGCATCCGGTACCTGCTCCTGGATCTGCACATCGGCATCGACAAGCAGTCCTCCAAGAAGAGCGCCGGCGTGGTGTTCGGCGTCAGCCTCGCGCTGACCCTGGTGTTCGCTCTCAAACTGTTCGGAGTGCTGTAAATGGCCGCCGCTAAAAACTACGGACCCAAGCGCCTGGTCGTCGGCGCGCACTATGGCGTCATGGATTTCATCATCCAGCGCATCACCGCCGTCATCATGGCCGTGTACACGCTGGTGCTGCTCATCGGCATCCTGATGATGCCGGCCTTCACGTATGAACACTGGACCGCGCTGTTCAATTTCTACGTGGGCGTTCTTCCGGTTGGCCAGATCCTGGCCACCCTTGCATTCATTGCGCTGGCCTGGCATGCCTGGATTGGCGTGCGCGACATCTGGATGGACTACGTCAAGTCGGTGGGCGTGCGCCTGCTGATGCAAGTGCTGACGATCCTCTGGCTGGTCGGTTCGGTCGTTTACTTCGCGCAAATCCTCTGGAGCATTTAAGCCGTGGTCTCTGTCCTGAAATCCCTGCCGCGCCGCCAGTTTGATGTGGTGGTCGTGGGCGCCGGCGGAGCCGGCATGCGTTGTTCGCTGCAACTGTCCCAAGCGGGCCTGTCCGTTGCGGTGCTCTCCAAAGTGTTCCCCACGCGTTCGCACACCGTTGCTGCGCAAGGCGGCGTGAGCGCCTCGCTGGGCAACATGAGCGAAGACAACTGGTACTGGCACATGTACGACACCGTCAAGGGTTCGGACTGGCTGGGCGACCAGGACGCCATCGAATTCATGTGCCGTGAAGCGCCGAACGCCGTGTACGAGCTCGAGCACTTCGGCATGCCGTTCGACCGCAACCCCGACGGCACGATCTACCAGCGTCCGTTCGGCGGCCACACCGCCAACTTCGGCGAAAAGCCGGTCCAGCGCGCCTGTGCCGCTGCCGACCGTACCGGCCACGCCCTGCTGCACACCCTGTACCAGCGGAACGTTGCCGCGCGCACCCAGTTCTTCGTCGAATGGATGGCGCTGGACCTGCTGCGCAACGAAGCCGGCGACGTCGTGGGCGTGACCGCCCTCGAAATGGAAACGGGCGAAATCTACATCCTGGAAGCCAAGACCACGGTGCTGGCCACCGGCGGCGCGGGCCGTATCTGGGCCGCTTCCACCAACGCGTTCATCAACACCGGCGACGGCCTGGGCATGGCTGCCCGTGCCGGCATCCCGCTGCAGGACATGGAATTCTGGCAGTTCCACCCGACCGGCGTGGCCGGCGCGGGCGTGCTGATCACGGAAGGCGTGCGCGGCGAAGGCGGCATCCTGCTGAACAAGGATGGCGAGCGCTTCATGGAGCGCTATGCGCCCACGCTGAAGGATCTGGCGCCGCGTGACTTCGTGTCGCGCTCGATGGACCAGGAAATCAAGGAAGGCCGCGGCTGCGGTCCGGATGGCAGCTACGTGGTGCTCAAGCTCGATCACCTGGGCGCCGACGTCATCAACAAGCGCCTGCCCTCGATCCGCGAAATCGCCATCAAGTTCGGCAACGTGGACCCGATCAAGGAACCGATCCCCGTCGTTCCGACCATCCACTACCAGATGGGCGGCATTCCGGCCAACTACCACGGCCAGGTGCTGACGCGCGAAAACGGCGAGAACAAGATCGTCAACGGCCTGTACGCCATCGGCGAGTGCGCCGCGGTCTCGGTCCACGGCGCGAACCGCCTGGGCACGA
The DNA here is from genome assembly GCF_022346505.1 of Achromobacter sp. ACRQX. Classification (NCBI taxonomy): domain Bacteria; kingdom Pseudomonadati; phylum Pseudomonadota; class Betaproteobacteria; order Burkholderiales; family Alcaligenaceae; genus Achromobacter; species Achromobacter sp. ACRQX. The sequence goes on along the minus strand of NZ_JAKRML010000038.1, from coordinate 46,127 downwards.
ACTCGCTGCTCGATCTGATCGTGTTCGGCCGCGCCACCGGCAACCACATCGTGAACTCGCATCCGGAGCGCCAGCGCGCGCACCAGGACCTGCCGCAACAGGCCGTCGAGTTCTCGCTGGACCGCATCAACAAGCTGGAATCGCGTACGTCCGGCGAAAAGACGCAAGACATCGGCAACGCCATCCGCTTCTCGATGCAGCGCCACTGCGGCGTGTTCCGCACGCTGGACCTGCTGAACGAAGGCGTGACCCAGATCGAAGACCTGGCCAAGCAAGCCGACAGCATCTACTTCAAGGACAAGTCCAAGGTGTTCAACACCGCCCGCGTCGAGGCGCTGGAACTGGCGAACATGACCGAAGTGGCACGCGCCACGATCAAGTCGGCCGCCGCCCGCACCGAAAGCCGCGGCGCGCACGCGCTGGACGATCACCCGACGCGCGACGACGAGAACTGGCTGAAGCACACGCTGTGGTACTCCGAAGGCAGCCGCCTGGATTACAAGCCTGTTCAGATGAAGCCGCTGACGGTCGAATCCTTCCCGCCCAAGGCGCGTACCTTCTAAGTCCGGATTGAGCCTACTATGAGCACCAAGAGAATCGTCAAGTTCGAAATCTACCGCTACGATCCGGACAAGGACGAGCGTCCCTACATGCAGAAGCTGGACGTCGAGCTCCAGCCCACCGACAAGATGCTGCTCGATGCGCTGGTGCGCATCAAGAACGACGTCGATGACAGCCTGGCCCTGCGCCGCTCGTGCCGTGAAGGCGTGTGCGGTTCCGACGCCATGAACATCAACGGCAAGAACGGTCTGGCCTGCACGACGAACCTGCGCGAATTGAAGGAACCGATCGTCCTGCGTCCGCTGCCCGGCCTGCCGGTCATCCGCGACCTGATCGTGGACATGACGCACTTCTTCAACCAGTACCACTCGATCCGCCCGTACCTCATCAACGACACGCCGCCGCCCGAAAAAGAGCGCCTGCAGTCGCCCGAGGCGCGCGAAGAGCTGGACGGTCTGTACGAGTGCATCCTGTGCGCGTGCTGTTCCACTTCCTGCCCGTCGTTCTGGTGGAATCCGGACAAGTTCGTCGGCCCGGCCGGCCTGCTGCAAGCCTACCGTTTCATCGCCGACAGCCGCGACGAAGCCACCGGCGAGCGTCTGGACAACCTGGAAGATCCGTACCGCCTGTTCCGTTGCCACACGATCATGAACTGCGTCGACGTCTGTCCCAAGGGACTGAACCCGACCAAGGCGATCGGCAAGATCAAGGAACTGATGGTCCGTCGCACGGTCTAGTTTTTGTGTATTTGAGGTGTACGAATGAGCAGGCTGACTGAACTGGAGCGGGCGCGACTGCGTTGGCGGGCGCGCCGCGGCCTGCTCGAAAACGACTTGATCATCACCCGGTATCTGGATGCCCACGAGGCTGAACTTACCGATGATGACGTGGCCGCATTGACCCAGCTGTTCGAGATGGGAGACAACGATCTTCTCGATCTGCTGCTGGCCCGTAAGGACCTTGAAGGCGCGCTGGATACGCCCAGGCTTCGAGGCATTATTGGCCAGATGCGCGCGCTCTGATTAATTGAGAGGAATAAACATGAACCTGTCTGACAAAAAAGCCACTCTGTCCTTCTCGGATGGCAGCGCACCCATTGAGTTCCCTGTCTACAAGGGCACGGTCGGTCCGGATGTGATCGACATCCGCAAGCTTTACGGCCAGACGGGCATGTTCACGTTTGACCCCGGCTTCATGTCGACGGCTGCCTGCGAGTCGGGCATCACGTACATCGACGGCGACAAGGGCGAACTGCTGTACCGCGGCTACCCGATCGAACAGCTGGCCGTGAACTGCGACTTCATGGACATCTGCTACCTGATCCTGAACGGCGAACTGCCGAACCAGGAGCAAAAGGCCGATTTCGACTCGCAAGTGACCCATCACACGATGGTCAACGAGCAGCTGCATTTCTTCCTGCGTGGTTTCCGCCGCGACGCCCACCCGATGGCCGTCCTGACGGGTCTGGTCGGCGCGCTGTCCGCGTTCTACCACGACTCCACCGACATCACGAACCCGCAGCACCGTCACATCTCGGCCATCCGCCTGATCGCCAAGATGCCGACGCTGGTTGCGATGGCGTACAAGTATTCGCAAGGCCAACCGTTCATCTACCCGCAGAACGACCTGTCCTACACGGGCAACTTCCTGCGCATGATGTTCGCCACGCCGTGCGAAGACTACAAGGTCAATGAAGTCGTCGAGCGCGCGCTCGACCGCATCTTCATCCTGCACGCCGATCACGAGCAAAACGCCTCCACCTCGACCGTGCGCCTGTGCGGTTCGTCGGGCACCAACCCGTTCGCCGCGATCTCGGCTGGCGTGGCTTGCCTGTGGGGCCCGGCTCACGGCGGCGCCAACGAAGCTTGCCTGCAGATGCTCGAAGAACTGCAAGCCAACGGCGGCATCGACAAGGTCGGCGAGTTCATGGAGAAGGTCAAGGACAAGAACTCGGGCGTGCGCCTGATGGGCTTTGGCCACCGCGTCTACAAGAACTACGACCCGCGCGCCAAGCTGATGCAGGAAACCTGCAAGGAAGTGCTCTCGGCCCTGGGCCTGGAAAACGACCCGCTGTTCAAGCTGGCCATGGAACTGGAACGCATCGCCCTGTCGGATCCGTACTTCGTCCAGCGCAAGCTGTACCCGAACGTGGACTTCTACTCGGGTATCGTCCAACGCGCCATCGGCATCCCGACCTCGCTGTTCACGGCCATCTTCGCGCTGGCCCGCACGGTGGGCTGGATCGCCCAGTGGAACGAAATGCTGTCGGATCCCGACTACAAGATCGGCCGTCCCCGTCAGTTGTTCACCGGTTCGGTCACGCGCGACGTGCCCCCGATGGACAAGCGTTAATTCGCTACGCCCCTCCGGAAGGCGGCGCCTTCCGGCAAAACGCCAGTCAGCTCAGCGCCGACTGGCGTTTTTCTTTGGCGCCTTGCGTTGGCAGCTACAGATAGTTCATCGTGAAAGTCACTGCCGAGTTAGCCGAACCGGGTGTGACCTTGTCACCGGTTTGACGGTATTTCGCGCGCAAGGGGATCTTGAAGCTGCCGCCCGACGCGCTGTTGTAGCCGGTAAACGGCAGCTTGGCGCCCAGCACTGCCGGATTTCCGTCTCCGTCCAGCAACTGGATGCCAACGCCCGTCGCGGATGAGGCCGCGTCCAGCCCGATGACCGCGTTTGCGGCGTCCAGGACGGGCGTGACGGCGTCGATCTGGTAGTGGATGGCGCTCATTCCCGCCGGGCAGCCATTCAACGAAATATCGAATGGAACCGGCTCACTGGATGTCCCTTTGCCCTTGAAGACGGATGCCTTGGGGGATCCGAGAAGCACGGAAACGTCGGGCGTGGTGCATGCCTGCGAGAACAGCAACACCGCCATGGTGACGAAATTGATCTCGAGGCCGGGATCCTGGGTGAGAATGCTGCCGACTTCATTCGAGAACGATGCGGTGGATGCAATGGTTATCGGCGAAACAATGCCGGTGGCAACCGGCCCGGTCTTAACGAACATCGCGCGTAGCTGTCCGCCGTTGGTGACGGCGCCTTGCATGTTGCATGCCCTTGTTCTCCAGTTCCGGCTGAGGGCTTGGAATGCCGACCAACTGCAGCCGTTGATGAAGCTCCGGGCGCCGATGATGATGCCGAGGCCGTCGACGCCCGTCGCATGGACCTCGTAGGTAACTCCGTCAACCACCTTCGTCTGTCCTGCGCTGGGAATCAGGGCGCGCATACCCGTGCCCGTGGTGGCCCCTCCGGAAACGTTGCACTTGAACCAGTCGGCAGTGGAATCGGTCGTCAGCCAGTCGGTGAGGGCCGTGCCAACGGCGGCATCCCGAGGTACTGTGATGTGCGGCGGCGTATTCACGGAAACCGCGCTTATCGTCTGGGTGCAGGTTGAGGCGGCCCACGAGGTGGTGGAACCCAGCAGGGCAATCAGCGTGGCCCCGGCAAGCAGGATGGTCTTTTTCATCAATGTTCTCGTCGTCAGTTTTTGGCGATCAGGCGGGGCGCCGTCTCTTCGCAGAGCAGGCCGGTTGCCTGAGGCAGCGATTCGGCCTTGGATCGCTGCTCGGGAAGGGCGTAACCGAACGTGCAGGTTTCGCCATCGTTCGCGCCCCATTTCACGGTCAGGACACCTTGTTTGTTCTTCAGTCCGCGCGCGAGAATGCGGCCGCCCTGTGCCACGACACCCACGCTGTTGCCCTCTGCGTCCCGCACGTCGGCGCCGAAGGGAAGGGGTTCGCCGCTGCGCGTGGCAACCGTCAGCAGCGCCGCGCTTCCAGCGCTTTCGGTTTCGAAGCTCAGCCGAACCACCGCGCCGGCGGTGGGGGCCACATGTTGTTCGGTCGCCTTGAGTTCGACGTTCAGCGGCAGGCCCTTAGGGTCGAGCTCGATGCTGTTTCTGGCGTAGGGCGTCAAGGTCGATACGACGCCGCGGCCCTTGGAATCCAGGCGCACCCCGCTGCTGGTCAGCACCCGGGCGCCGGCAGCGTCTTTGGCCTCGACGATTGCGATCGTTTCGCCGGAGTTCGGGGTCATGACGACGCCGCCGCCATACGCCACAACGCCGCCGGAAAGGCCCGCACCGTATTGCGTGTAGTTCGAGCTGGTGCTGGCGTTGGCCGACACGGCCGCCACCGGCGTGCGGTACGAGGCGTTTGCCGCGATGTTGGTGTTGGCTGGACCATTTGACGACATGGCGCGCCCGGCGCTCACGCCATAGTTGAACGCGTTGCCGGCGCCGAGGGCTCCCGCCACCGACTGCTGGATGCTGCCCGAACCATCCGATCCCTTCTGCATGCTGGTCGACGCGTAGACCGGGTTCTGGTTGCGGCCCAGCGGAATGCCCACGTTGAGCATGACCTGGTTGTCCCACTTCTGCGTACCCACGTTGAGCTGACGCGTCGCCGACACGCTGTAGTTCACGTTCTTGTAGCTGTTGCTGTAACCGGCCTGGAGCTGGGTATCGCGGCCGGGTTTGTCCCAGTAATCCTGCGTCGATCCGGTGAAATGGACGGACCCATAACCCTGCGGCAGTTTCTGGTTGATGGTCGCCTGCAGGCGGCCGCGCTGCGTTCCATATTGACCTGCGCCTTGCCCGTGCTCCTGCCGGGATCGCAGTTCCATGGCGTCGGCCATGCTGAGGTAGCCGCGGCTGGAATAGCGATAGGCGCCCAGGGTGAGGCTGGTGCTGGTGGGCTCCAGAAACTTGGAGTAGCTAAGTTTGACGCTTTGTCCATTGCGGTTCTTTTCTTTGGGCAGGCGCGTGGCCGCCTGCGTGATGTCCAGCCCAAACGCGCCGAAGTCCGTGTTCAACGCGGCGCCGCCCAATACGGCGCCGTAGCCTTGGGCCGCGGTCAGGCCGCCGTAGGCGGTCACGAGATTGTTGATGCCATGCTGCACGGTCGCTTGCGCCATCAACGGCCGATCGGCCGTCTGCGGCGTGCGGTATTGGCCCGCGGTCACGCTGTATCGGGTCACGCCCGGGCGCAAGGAATTCACGGCGCCAGAGAAAGGAACCCGGGAGACCAGGACACGGCCGTCGGCTTCGTTGACCACCATTTCCAGGTCGCCGCCGTATCCGGTGGCATACAGGTCGTCGATGATGAACGGGCCGGGGGCCACGGTGGTTTCGTAAATGATGTTGCCGTTCTGGCGGACCTGGACGCGCGCGTTGGTGTTGGCGATGCCGCGCAGGGTAGGCGCAAAGCCGCGCTGCGATTCGGGATACATGCGATCGTCGCTGGACATCTGTACGCCGCGAAACCCGACGCTGTCGAAAGTGGACCCGTCCGTGAACGCGTCGCCGATGACCAGCTGGCTTTTCATGCCGGTGATGTTGCGCTGCAGATTCGTCTGCACGCTTTGATACTGCAGGCCGCGCTTGCTGTCCTTGGTCGCGTTGCCGGTGTGACGCAGGCGCCAGGGGCCCAAGTTCGCGCCGGCATTCAGGCCCGCAAAACTCTGCGTCGAAGCCTTGCCATCGGCGCGAGAGGTGTAGAAGTTGGCGTTGTAATTCAGAAGCGCGGCGGGCACTCCTTCGTCCCAATGTTTGGGGTCCACGAAACCGCGGCCCTGCCGGACCAGCGACGCTTGCGGCACCGTCACGATCAGCCGCTGCTCGCCCGCATCGAACTCCGCGCGCGCTTCCTTCACCAGGTCGGTCAGCGCAACACATTGGTCGCCCGACAACCGTCCGGCGCCCGCGGCGTCAACCTTGGCAAGATCGATGCCCACCAGCTCCACGAGCGCCTGATCGAAGCACGCCTGAAGCGGCGCGTTTGCGGAAGACGATTTATCGATGCGCACGTCAGAGCGACCCAGCCAGCGGTCGTTCACCAGCACGTCGAGACGGTAGGCGCCCGGGATTGCGCTGTTTGAGCGCGAGAACTGGCTGACGTCCACGTTCGCGCCGCCCAGAAAGGCATCGTTGAACTCCACGTCCGCTTCCATGGCGGCGAGCTCGGTGCTGCCTGAGGCCCAGGCAGTTGCGCTGAGCAGGCTTAGCGTGATCGCGACGAGCGCGAAATGCGGCGTGGTGGCAAGACGTTCCATGATGGGCAGGGGCGTGATCAGGCGCGGCGCTGCCGGCAGGCTGATGCCGGCCGATCGTGCCGCGTTGCTGGCGTCGGGAGTGGGATGGGTGAGCAGACAGCCGGCCGGTCGATCCGGGCCGGTAATGCTTGTGTCGTGCTAGGTGGCGCTGACGGACCGGGCGCCTTTGACCGCGCCGCCATGGTCATTCAGGAAGCGGTACGTGACTTCGGCATTTGCGCCCTGGACCACGTCGCCCACAAGGGGAAGGATCTTTTTTTCGCCCGGGGCAAGCATGTCCCCGTCGGTGAACTTTGCGCGCTTGCCGTTGCTTGCCACGTTTACCTCGATGAAGGTGACGTGATACGGCGTGGGATTGGTGGCTTCGATGGCGTTGCGGTTGCCGGACTTGACCAGGCGCCAGCTGACTTGCGAGGGCGCGTCCTCGGCCATGCCTTTGAGCCCTGCGGGCCGGTAGAACAGCTTGATCCGCGAGCGGAATGCCATCTGCAGCAGGTTCTGGTTGGCTTTGTCCTTGGGCGGAATTTCCAGCACGTTGAGCCAGAATACGGACTCTTTGTCCTGGACCATCGGTTCGCCCGTGTGCATCAGGCGCAGGGTCTGGCCCTTGCCCTGGTCGATCCGGGTGACGGGCGGGGTCACGATAAACGGCACCTGGATGGATCCCGGCGCCGCCTTGGCGTCGCCCTTGTCGATCCAGGCCTGGGTGAGGGCGGGCTGGCTGCCCTCGTTCTTGAGCTTGACGTTGACTTCCGCCTGCCCGGCCTCGTAGATGATGCGAGTGCCGCCAATGACGACGGATGCGGTGGCCGGCGCTGCGGCGGAAATACAGCCTGCCAACGCGGTGGCGGCAATGACTACGTTGAATGGGTTCATCGGATTCCTCGGACTATAACGGTGGGTCTTGACTACTGATCCGGGCGGCTTCAAGGCATTGCAGAGGCCAAGCCTGGCGGCTTATTGGTAAATGATGGTGTATTTGGCGGTGGCGGTTACGTGGCCGGCGCTGGCCTGACCGAGTGCGAAATACTGGGCCAGGTAATTGAGCGAGGCTTCGCCGCTGCTCAGGGAAACGGCTTTGGAGTTCTGGGCTTCGTCGGCCACCGTGACGTTGATGGGCGTTGCGTCGCCATTCAGAAGACGGATTTCAACGTTGTTTGCGCCACCCGCGCCGATTGTCAGGTTGCCGGTTGCGGCATTGCCATTGGAGCCGGGTTCGAAAAGGGTGTGGACCGTGCCCGTGTCCGGGGTGCATGCGGTCAGTCGGATGGTGAAAGGCGTGGTACCGGCCGTTTGGCCTGCCGTGGTCAGGGCGTCGACGCCGACCGAGGGCATGAGCACGTTGAAATTCTTGTTGCCGCTGCCGTTGCCGTCGATGGTGCACGTGTTGGCGGAGATTGCGCCCGTGAAATTGATTGTGCCGTCGGCGGCGAACGCCAGTTGCGAAGTGGAAGCGAAGGCGCTGATGGCCAGCGCAATGAACACCTTGGATTTCATGATTTGATGTCTGTCAAAAAGGGCTGAAAAACGATTTGCCGACGGTGTTTTTCAGCGGTTCAGGGTGTGTTTCCGTCGACAGGGGTCATTACATTCGGTCTGAGAAGTGGTGTCTTTAATAAAATTCTGATAATTCGCCACAGAGTAATTTTGCGGATAGCATCACCGCCATGATTCCGATAGCACTTCCCAGCGCCAGTTTTTTCATCTTGCTTACCGCCGGCTTCTTCGCAGGACTCTTGCTGCTGGGATGGGGGCTGGTTCTGGCGATCAGCCGCGGCGCGCGGCGCACGGTTCGCAAATACTGGAAGACGTCGGCGTTGCTGTGCGTGGCACTGTTGGTGCCATTCGGCTTTTATGCGTGGTTCCAGGCCATGGTGTGGCAGATCGAGCGGGAGATCGAACGCGGCGAAGCGGCACGCAATGTGACGTTGCAGCAGGCCACGACAGTGAGCGGTGTCACGATGCCTGCCGGTACGCGGTTGAAACTGCAGGACGAAGGAAAACTCGACACCTACGTCGAGGCCAGCTTTCCGCAGGCGGTGTCCATGCTGGGTGTGAACGCGACGTTCGTGCGGCGTTATCTCGATGCCGAATACGAGAAGGACACGTATGTGCTGCTGGGCAGGCATCCGCGATCGGTCATTCTGCGCGGCGCCGGTGCGCAGGACGTGCAGGGCTGGCGTTGCGATGCCACGCAGGACATCGAGTTCGACGTGATGCCCGATGGCGCCTTGAAGGCGTTTGAACAATGTGTGCTGGCGGACGGCAACCGGGCCGCAGACCTGGAGATCGCGCCGGGGGCCGTGCTACGGGGGTCTGACGGCACCGTCTATACCGATGGTTCGCGCGACCCGGACCGTTGGCGGGTGAGCGTGAATGGCACGACTGCCGTGCAGGTGTTCGGGCTTTACCTGAGCCGGCCGAGCCTTTATCTGGATGCGTCGCGCGAAGTGCTGCGGGTCACGGATGCGGAGCTCGCCTGCAGCACCCCGTTCGGCGGGCTGACCTACCCCGCCGGCACGCAATTCAAGACTGCGCGGCGCAAGGCCGCGGGCGAGCGCGAACCGTATCCCGGTGTGCTGGTTTTTTCGCCGTGGAACGGGCAGGCTGCCAAGCGCGCCGGCCATGAGGATGTGCCGGAGGGCAAGTCCGTCTTGCAGACGCTGCAAGGCGAGGTCGTGGACATCGTGGACAACGAAGCGGCGGGCGTGATCCGCTTCGACACCTTCATCATCGACGGCAAGGAGCCGGCGCGCCCGGCCCGGGCGCGCTGCCCCTGAGCGGGCGCGTCAGCCGCCGGATGCGTCAATAGCCGATGCCGCGCGCCATCAGCACCGCGAAGAGCGGCAGGAAGATGAACAGGTGCGAGGCGATCATCACCCAGCGCCGGGCGCGCTTGATCTCGGGCAGGGCGGGGACGAACGCCGGCTGCTGGCGACGTTGCTTTGCCCAGCGCAGGAAGATGAGCGTGGCCGGGATGGAACAGAGCGCGATGACGACGAAGAGCGAGATCTTGGCGTGGAACCAGGGATTGCCCATGTAGAACGCCGCGCCTTTGGCGCCCAGCGTCAGCCGCAGCACACCGGTGATGAGCACCAGGATCGCGGACAGGCCATAGAGGCGGTCGTAGATGATAAGACGCTTCACGCCGGCGGCCGTCAGGTCGGGGCGCAGCAATACGGCTTCGGCGGTCATGACCACCACCATTACGAAGATCGCCAGATAGTGGAACCAGGCATACATTGCATCGGCCAGCATGTCGTCTCCAGGGTAAAGGACAAGCTAGGTTTTACCATCCCGAAATAAAACGGGCGCCCCGTTCAGGGGCGCCCGCGTGTCTGCAGCGAGACGGTGCGATCAGCGGCGGCGCTTCTTGGCTTCTTCAGCGGCTTCCTGCTGCGCGTCGACCACGGCCAGCGCCGTCATGTTGACGATGCGGCGCACGGTGGCGCTGGTGGTCAGGATGTGCACGGGACGCGCGGCGCCCAGCAGGATCGGACCCATCGCGACGCCATTGCTGCCGGTCATCTTCAGCATGTTGTACGTGATGTTGCCCGTGTCCAGATTGGGCATGACCAGCAGGTTGGCGCGGCCCTTCAGCGTGCTGTCCGGGTAGGCCAGGACGCGGATCTTTTCGGACAGGGCGGCATCAGCGTGCATTTCGCCGTCGACTTCGAGATCGGGCGCGCGGTCTTGCACGATCTGGCGCGCAGCGGCCATCTTGCGCGACGACTCCGTGACGCGGCTGCCGAAGTTCGAGTGCGACAGCAGGGCAATCTTGGGCACGACGCCGAAACGCAGCATCTCATCGGCGGCCTGGATGGTGATGCTGGCGACTTCGTCGGCCGACGGGTTCTCGTTGACGTGCGTGTCGGTGACGAACAGCGTCTGGTCGGGCAGCATCAGCACGTTCAGGGCGGCGTACGTCTGGCCTTCCTTTTTGCCGATGATTTCGTCGATGTACTTGAGCTGGTTGTCGTACTTGCTGGCCACGCCGCACAGCAGCGCATCGGCGTCGCCACGGCGCAGCAGCATCGCGCCGATCAGCGTGTTGTGCTTGCGGATCATCGCCTTGGCGATGGCCGGCGTCACGCCTTCACGGCCCTTCAGCTGGTAGTACGCGTTCCACGTCTCGTTGAAGCGGCTGTCGTCTTCAGGGTCGACGATCTCGAAGTGCTCGCCGGCGACCAGGCGCAGGCCGGCCTTCTGGATGCGCATCTCGATGACGGCGGGACGGCCGATCAGGATCGGGAACGCCAGCTTTTCGTCCGCCACCGTCTGCACGGCGCGCAGGACGCGTTCGTCTTCGCCGTCGGCGTAGATGACGCGCTTGGGCGCCTTCTTGGCCTGGGCGAACAGCGGGCGCATCAGTTGGCCCGAGTGGTACACGAAGCCCATCAGCTTCTGGCGGTAGGCTTCGATGTCTTCGATGGGACGAGCGGCGACGCCGGAGTCGGCGGCAGCTTGTGCCACGGCCGGGGCGATCTGCACGATGAGGCGCGGATCGAACGGCTTCGGAATGATGTACTCGGGGCCGAACGACAGTTCCTGGCCGGCGTAGGCGCGGGCGACTTCATCGTTCTGCTCGGCCTGCGCCAGATCGGCGATGGCCTTGACGCACGCCAGCTTCATTTCTTCGGTGATGCGCGAGGCGCCGGCATCCATGGCGCCGCGGAAGATGAAGGGGAAGCACAGGACGTTGTTGACCTGGTTCGGGTAGTCCGAACGGCCGGTCGCGATGATGCAGTCGGGGCGCGCGGCCTTGGCGACTTCGGGGCGGATTTCGGGTTCCGGGTTGGCCAGGGCCAGGATCAGCGGACGGTCGGCCATGGTCTTGACCATGTCGGCGGTGAGCACGCCGGCGGTGGAGCAACCCAGGAACACGTCGGCGCCATTGACCACGTCAGCGAGCGTGCGCGCGTCGGTCTTTTGCGCGTAGCGCTTCTTGTTGGCTTCCATGTTTTCGTCGCGGCCATCCCAGATGACGCCGCGCGAGTCCACCACGAAGATGTTTTCGCGCTTGATGCCCAGGTGAACCAGCAGGTCCAGGCAGGCGATGGCGGCGGCGCCGGCGCCCGAGCACGCCAACTTGACCGAGCCGATGTCCTTGTTGACGACCTTCAGGCCGTTCAGGATGGCGGCCGACGAGATGATGGCGGTGCCGTGCTGGTCGTCATGGAAGACGGGGATCTTCATGCGCTCGCGCAGCTTCTTCTCGATGTAGAAGCATTCGGGCGCCTTGATGTCTTCAAGGTTGACGCCGCCCAGCGTGGGTTCCAGCGCCGCGATGATGTCGACCAGCTTGTCCGGATCGTTCTCGGCCAGTTCGATGTCGAACACGTCGATCCCGGCGAATTTCTTGAACAGGCAACCCTTGCCTTCCATCACGGGCTTGGCGGCCAGCGGGCCGATGTTGCCCAGGCCCAGCACGGCGGTGCCGTTGGTGATCACGCCCACGAGATTGCCGCGCGAGGTGTACTTGGAGGCGGCGTCGTCGCCCTGGTCGAAAATGGCCATGCAAGCCGCAGCCACGCCGGGGGAGTAGGCCAGGGACAGGTCGTCCTGGTTGGCCAGGGTCTTGGTCGGGGTGACCGAGATTTTGCCGGGAGTGGGATAGGCGTGGTAGTCCAACGCCAGTTTGGTGAGAGTTTCGTCCATGGGATCGGGGCCTGAAAGGGCTAACGGAAAAAAAACAGGGATGACAAAAGGCGGGCTCGCGGCCCGCCGTATTCTTTGCGAAATGCTTGGGGAACACCCGTATTTCACCAGAAAGCGCGGGTGCTTGGTTGCTGCACTGCAGCGAGTGTTCGCTTTGGTTAGCTTTTAATCAAGCAAACACCAGCGGTGCATCGGTCCGATGGTCGAGGTTCGATGGACGAGAGTCAGACCTCCCAGGGCGGCGCCTGGCGGCTGCCGGCATTCAGGGATTCGCGCAGTGCGCGCGTGTCGTTCTGCCTGCCCAGGCTGTCCAGGGCGTACAGCACGATCCAGTCCGCGCTGACCTCGAAGAAATCGCGCAACCGGGCCCGGGTGTCGCTGCGGCCGAACCCGTCGGTGCCGAGCGTGCGGTAGGGCGCGGGCACGTACGCGCGGATCTGTTCGGGTACGGCGCGCACGTAATCGCTCGCGCCGATTACGGGCGCGTCGCTGCCGCCCAGGCAGGTGCGCACCCAGTCCTGATCGTCGGGCGCGTCCAGGCCCAGCACGCGCGCGCGCTCAGCCTGGCGGCCGCTGCGGGCCAGCTCGGAATAGCTGGTGACGCTCCAGACCTCGGCGCCCACGCCGAATTCGTCCTGCAGGCGCGTGGCGGCCATCTCGGCCTCGCGCAACATGGGGCCGGCGGCCAGAAGGCGGACCTGCGCCTTGCCGCGCGCGGCCCGCAGCCGGTACAGGCCGCGCAGGATGCCTTCGCGCGTGGCCGGGTCCTGGGGCATGCCGGGCTGCGCCAGGTTTTCGTTGGTGACGGTCAGGTAGAAGAATTCGTCGCGCTGTTCGTCCAGCATGCGGCGCATGCCGTGTTCGACGATGACGGCGACCTCGTAGGCGTAGGCCGGGTCGTAGGCGCGGCAGTTGGGCACCGTGGCGGCCATGATGTGGCTGGAGCCGTCCTGGTGTTGCAGTCCCTCGCCGCCCAGCGTCGTGCGACCCGACGTGGCGCCGATCAGAAAGCCCCGGGCGCGCTGGTCGGCGGCGGCCCAGATCAGGTCCCCGATGCGCTGGAATCCGAACATCGAGTAATAGATATAGAAGGGCAGCATCGGCAGGCCGTTGACCGAATAGCTGGTGCCGGCCGCGGTCCATGACGAGATCGCGCCGGCCTCGGTGATGCCTTCTTCGAGGATCTGGCCGTCGCGGGCCTCGCGGTAGTACAGCACCGAGCCGATGTCCTCGGGTTCATACAGCTGGCCCTGCGCGGAATAGATGCCGATCTGCCGGAACAGGTTGGCCATGCCGAAGGTGCGGGCCTCGTCCGCGACGATGGGCACGATGCGCGGACCCACGGTCGGGTCCTTGAGCAGCGCGGTGAGCATGCGCACGATGGCCATCGTGGAGGACATTTCCTTGCCGTCGGCGGCCAGGGCGAAGCGCGCCCATTGGTCCGCGTCGGGGGGCGCGAGCCGCGGGGCTTCGGCATTGCGGCGCGGGATGTAGCCGCCCAGCGCGGCGCGGCGCGCCTGCAGGTGGCGCAGCTCGGCGCTGTCGTCGGCGGGCCGGTAGAACTTGAGCGCCAGGCAGTCGGCGTCGGAAATCGGCAGCGCGAAGCGGTCGCGGAAGGCGAGCAGCGCCTCGTCGTCCAGCTTCTTCTGCTGGTGGGTGGTCATCTTGCCCTGGCCGGCCGTCCCCATGCCGAACCCCTTCTTGGTCTGCGCGAGGATGACGGTGGGCTGGCCGCGGTGGCGCGCGGCGCGGTGGTAAGCCGCGTGGATCTTCACCATGTCGTGGCCGCCCCGGCTCAGGCGGTCGATGGCTTCGTCCGACCAGTCGGCCACCAGTGCAGCCAGTTCGGGATTCTGGTTGAAGAAATGGGCGCGGTTGAAGGCGCCGTCGTTGGCCGCGAAGGTCTGGAACTGGCCGTCCACGGTGTTGGCGAAGGCGCGGGCCAGCGCGCCGCCCGTGTCCCGGCGCAGCAGGGCGTCCCAGTCGCTGCCCCAGACCAGCTTGATGACGTTCCAGCCGGCACCCGCATACAGGGTTTCCAGCTCGTCGATGATGCGGCCGTTGCCGCGCACGGGACCGTCCAGGCGTTGCAGGTTGCAGTTGACGACGAAGATCAGGTTGTCGAGCTTTTCGCGCGCGGCCAGCGTGAGCGCGGCGATGGATTCGGGCTCGTCCATTTCGCCGTCGCCAAAAATGCCCCACACCTTGCGGTCGGCGCCGGGCACGAGCGAGCGGTGCTCCAGGTAGCGCATGAAGCGCGCCTGGTAGATCGCGTTGATGGGGCCGATACCCATCGAACCCGTGGGGAACTGCCAGAAGTCGGGCATCAGCCACGGGTGGGGGTAGGACGACAGGCCTCGCAGGCCGCGCGTGGTGGCCGTGATTTCCTGGCGGAAGTGCGCCAGGTCGTCCTCGCCCAGAAAGCCCTCCAGGAAGGCGCGCGCGTACACGCCGGGCGCAGAGTGCGGCTGCATGTAGACGATGTCGCCGGGACTGCCGTCTGCACGCGCCCGAAAGAAGTGGTTGAAGCCGACCTCGAACAGGTCGGCGGCAGATGCATAGCTGGCAATGTGGCCGCCGAGTTCGCCATGCGCCTGGTTGGCGCGCACCACCATCGCCAGCGCGTTCCAGCGGTTGATGCGGGCAATGCGTTCTTCGACGGCCAGATTGCCGGGAAACGGCGGTTCCTGGTCGGCGGGAATGGTGTTCAGGTACGCGGTGCGGGTCTGGCTGTTGGCGCGCAGGCCGAGCGAGGCGGCATGGCCCAGCACGCTGTCCAGCACATAGCCGGCACGATCGGCCCCGTCCGCCTCCAGCAGGGACTGCAGCGCTTCGCGCCATTCGGCGGTTTCTGCGGGGTCGGCGTCGTCTTGGCGGGCCGATGCGGAAAGAGGCTGGCGAGGGTCGAGCATGGTAAGTCGTCTCCTGTTTTTATCCTCATCCTAGACCCATGCGCCAGGCATGAGGCATCGAAATTCCCGGGCAAATCCGGCGCTTTCAGCATAATCTTTCGCCAGGGTCCCGCGCCACGGCAGGTTCTACCGCCGCATCGTGCTTACGGCTGGTGACCACGGGGTGGACGGCCAGGCGCTAGAATTCGCGGCTATCAATAGGGAGAAACCCATGACTGAGCCCATCCGCGTTCCGCCGGAGGTCACGCTGCCGGAGCTGACGTTCCGCGGCGTCCTGCTCGGCGCGCTGATCACCGTCATCTTCACCGCCTCGAATGTGTTCCTGGGGCTGAAGGTGGGCCTGACGTTTTCGTCCGCCATCCCGGCGGCGGTCATCTCGATGTCCGTCCTTCGCATGTTCAAGGACGCCAACATCCTTGAAAACAACATGGTGCAGACGCAGGCTTCGGCGGCCGGCACGCTGTCGGCCATCATCTTCATCCTGCCGGCGCTGGTCATGATGGGCCACTGGCAGGGTTTTCCGTTCTGGCAGACGCTGGGCATCTGCGCGGCCGGCGGCATGCTGGGCGTGATGTTCACGATTCCGTTGCGTCACGTGATGGTGGTGCAGAGCAACCTGCCGTATCCCGAGGGCGTGGCGGCGGCCGAGATTCTGCGCGTCGGCAGCGCCGAGCGCGCGCAGGACGAGCCGCAGGACGCCGCGGGCGCCTCGGCCAAACCCGCCGCCACCGGCATGGGCGACATCGTCGCCGGCGGCATCGCGGCGGCCGTGGTCAGCTTTGCGGCCAACGGCCTGCGGGTCCTGGGCGACAGCGTGAGCGGCTGGTTTGCATTGGGCGGCGCGGTGTTCCGCCTGCCGATGGGCTTTTCGCTGGCGCTGCTGGGCGCGGGCTATCTGATCGGCATCGTTGCCGGGCTGGCGATGCTGACGGGCCTGGTGATTGCGTGGGGCATCGCGGTGCCCATCCTGACCGCCATGGGCGACATGCCCGCCGGCGCGACGCTGGCTTCGTACGCCACAGGCTTGTGGTCCTCGCAGGTGCGCTTCATTGGCGCGGGCGTGATCGCCGTGGGCGCGATCTGGACGCTGGCGACGCTGTTCGTGCCGATGGCGCGCGGCGTGAAGGCATCGTTTTCGGCATTGACCAATGAGGGCGCCGCACGCGCCGGGGCGGCGCCGCGCACCGAGCGTGACCTGTCGGCCGGCTGGATCTCGGCGGTGACGCTGGTGCTGGTGGCGATCCTGGTCTTCACGTTCCAGGTCTTCCTGTCCGGCACACCGTTGTCCTCGGGCGCCATCTGGAAGCTGGTGGCCTACGCGGTGCTGTTTGCCTTCGTGTTCGGTTTTCTGGTGGCGGCCGCCTGCGGCTACATGGCGGGCCTGGTGGGTTCGTCGACCAGCCCGATCTCCGGCGTGGGCATCGTCGCCATCGTGCTGGTGTCGGTGCTGATGCTGGGCGTGGGCGGCGATCTGATGGCGCTGGAAAATGGCGTGCAGATGGCGATCGCGCTGGCGATCTTCAGCACGTCGGCCGTGGTGGCGGTGGCGTCCATTTCCAACGACAACCTGCAGGACCTGAAGACCGGCTGGCTGGTGGGCGCAACGCCGTGGCGCCAGCAGGTTGCGCTGCTGATCGGCTGCGTGGTGGGCGCGGCGGTGATCTCGCCGGTACTGGAGCTGCTGTACAACGCGTACGGTTTCGCGGACGCGATGCCGCGCGAGGGCATGGACCCGTCGCAGGCGCTGTCGGCGCCGCAGGCCACGCTGATGCTCGCGATCACGCGCGGCATCTTCACCCACCAGCTCAACTGGACCATGATCCTGATCGGCATGGCCGTCGGCGTGGCCCTGATCGTGGTGGATGAAATTCTGAAGCGCACGTGCAAGGTTGCGCGTATCCCCGTGCTGGCGGTGGGCATCGGCATCTACCTGCCGCCGACGGTGGCCGCGCCGATCGTGGCGGGCGCGCTGCTGGCGTGGCTGCTGGAAGGCGCGCTGCGCCGTCGCGCTAGCGCCGCCGGCCAGCCCTATGAGAGCTACGCCGAAGCGGCCAACCGCCGCGGTGTGCTGCTCGCTTCCGGGCTGATCGTGGGTGAGAGCCTGGTGGGCGTGCTGATGGCCGCGATCATCGGGGCCGCAGGGTCCGAGGCGCCGCTGGCGATCGTTGGCGAAGAATTCGCCAGCATGGCGTCCTATCTGGGGCTGGCCGTGTTCGCGCTGGTGGCGGTGCTGTTCTGGCGCCGGGTGATGCGGCTGGCGTAGAACAGGCTGTCAGACACCGATGCCCGGTTGCAGCAGATCCGCCAGCGTACGCGCGATGACCTTCGTCGCGCGGCGCAGGTCTTCCAGAACGACACGTTCGTCGCTCCGCTTGGCGTGCGATTCCAGCACCGTGCGCGGACCTGCGCCGTAGATCACGCCGGGGATGCCGGCCTCGGCGTATAAGCGCACGTCCGTGTACAGCGGCGTGCCCATCGCCGGGATGGGTTCGCCGAACACGGCCTCGCCGTGTTGCTGGATGGCCTGCACCAGCGGCTGCGCGCCTGGCAGCGGGCGCATCGAATTGGCCAGCAACAGCCGCTTGATGTCCACGCGGATGCCGGGACATGACGCTGCGGTTTCCTCGATGATGCGCCGGATGCCGGCCTCGACCTCGGCGGCGTTTTCTTCGGGAATCATGCGGCGGTCCAGCTTGAAGCTGACCTTGCCCGGCACCACGTTCGTGTTGGTGCCGCCTTCGATCCGTCCCACGTTCAGGTACGGATGCGAAATGCCCGGCACCTGCGACGTGATCTTGCGGTACTGCGCGTTCTGCGCATACAAGGCATTGAGCAGCGCGACGGCGCCCTGCAGGGCGTCGACGCCGCTGCTGGGAATGGCGGCGTGGGCCATCTTGCCGTGCACCGTTACCTCCATCTGCAGGCAGCCATTGTGCGCGGTGACGACTTCATAGCTGAAGCCCGCCGCGATCAAGAGGTCGGGGCGCGTAAGCCCCTGCGCGAGCAGCCAGCCGGGACCGAGCAGGCCGCCGAATTCCTCGTCATACGTGAAGTGCAATTCCACCGCGCCGCGGGTCGGCTTGGCGACGGCTTCCAGCGCCCGCACGGCGAACGTGAAGCTGGCGAAGTCGCTCTTGCTGACCGCGGCGGCGCGGCCGTACAGGCTGCCGTTGTCGATCTCAGCGCCATAAGGATCGTGCGTCCAGCCGTCTCCGGGCGGCACCACGTCGCCGTGGGCGTTGAGCGCGATGCGCGGGCCCTCATCGCCGTATTCGCGCCGCACGATGAGGTTGGTGATGGACTGCATGCCGTAGTCCTGCACGGCCTGCGCAGGCACGGGATGCGCTTCGGCCTCAAGGCCAAAGCCCTGCAGCAGTTCCGCGGTGCGCACCGCGTGCGGCGCGTTGTTGCCGGGCGGCGTGTCGGTGGGCACGCGCACCAGTTCCTGCAGGAAGCGGACTTCTTCGTCGAAATGGGCGTCAACCCAGGCGTCGAGTCGGGCGTAATCGGTCATGGCGTTATGTCGAGGTTTCGTTGGCCAGCGCATCGAGCAGGCCCAGCATGGCCTGCGCGGCAAGTTCGATATCGTCGCTGGTGGTGGATTCGTTGGGGTTGTGGCTGATGCCGTTGTTCTGGCCGCGCACGAACAGCATGGCTTGCGGCATGACCTCGTGCAGTTTCATGGCGTCGTGGCCCGCGCCGCTGGGCATGCGGTGCACGGGTACGCCCAGCGCGCCGACCGCGCGTTCCCAGCGCTGCTGCCACCGCGGATCGCTGGGCGCGGCGGCGGCGCGCATGGTTTCCTCCAGCGCATAACGCAGGCCGCGCCGCTGGCAGATGGCGGCCAGTTCGGCCAGCACGTCCTCCGCCAGCGCGTCGCGCTGCGTATCGCTGGGCGCGCGCAGGTCCAGGCTGAATCGGCATTCGCCCGGCACGACGTTGATCGACCCGCCAGGCACCTCGAACATGCCCACGGTGCCGACCGAGTCGCCATCGCGGGCGGCGCGCCGTTCGACAAACAGCGCCAGTTCGGCGGCGGCCACGGCGGCGTCGCGCCGGCGGTCCATGGGCGTCGTGCCCGCGTGGCTGGCCAGGCCCAGGATCTGCACTTGATAGCGCACGCAGCCGTTGATCGACGTGACGACGCCCAGCGGCAGCCCCAGTTCGTACAGCACGGGCCCTTGTTCGATGTGGACCTCGACAAAGCCCAGGTAGCGGGCCGGATCGCGCCGCAGGCCGGCAATGCCGTCGATGTCCAGGCCCGCGTGCAGCATGGCGTCGCGCATGGTGATGCCGTCGGCGTCCTTCTGGTCCAGCCATTCAGGCTTGAAATCGCCGATCAGGGCGCCCGATCCCAGGAACGTCGCGCGATAGCGCTGGCCTTCTTCTTCGGCGAAGGCGATCACCTCGACGTCGAAGGGCAGCCGGCGGTTCTGGCGGTGAAGCGCGCGCACGCAGGCCATGGGCACGAAGATGCCGAGCCGGCCGTCGTACTTGCCGGCGTTGCGTACCGTGTCGAAATGGCTGCCCGACATGAGGACCCGTGCGCCGGGCTGCGCGGCACGGTAACGCCCGACCACGTTGCCGACGGCATCGATGCCGACCTCGTCAAAGCCGCAGTCCTTCATCCATTGCGAGATGCGCGCGGCGCAGGCGCGGTGCGCGTCGGTCAGATAGGTGACTGTGAGTTGGCCTTTCTCGGCGTAGCCCGGATCGCTGTAGACGCTGAGCGCCTCGTGCCAGTCCCAGATGTCCTTGCCCATTCCGGGTTCGCCGAGGCGCTCGCGCGGGCTCGGCTCGGCCTTCGGATCGTTCAGATTGTTGGTCATGGTCGTCCTGTTCAACGGTCGGGGGTGTAGGGGTGCGTGGCTTTCCAGTGACGCGCAATGTCCAGCCGGCGGCAGATCCAGACGCGGTCGTGGCGCGCGATGTGATCCAGAAAGCGCTGTAGGGCGACGATGCGTCCGGGGCGGCCCAGCAGGCGGCAGTGCATGCCGATGCTGAGCATCTTTGGCGCCTCGGTGCCTTCGGCATAGAGCGCGTCGAAGCTGTCCTTCAGGTACTGGAAGAAGGGATCGGCGTGCGAATAGCCTTGCGGCAGCGCAAAGCGCATGTCGTTGCAGTCCAGCGTGTAGGGGACGATGAGCTGCGGCGCGGTCGAGCCATCGGTCTTGCGGACCTGCATCCAGAAGGGCAGGTCGTCGCCGTAGTAATCGCTGTCGTATTCGAATCCGCCGTCGTCGGCGACCAGCCTGCGCGTGCGCGGGCTGTCGCGTCCGGTGTACCAGCCCAGCGGGCGCGTGCCGGTCAGCGTGGTGATGGCGTCGATGGCCAGCCGCATGTGCTCGCGTTCGGTGGCCTCGTCCACGTCCTGGTAATGGACCCAGCGCCAGCCGTGGCAGGCGATCTCATGGCCCAGTTCCACGAAGGCAGCCGTCAGTTCGGGGTGGCGTTGCAGGGCCATGCCCACGCCGAACACCGTCAGCGGCAGTTGCCGCTTTTCGAATTCGCGCAGGATGCGCCACACGCCCGCTCGTGACCCGTATTCGTAGATGCTTTCCATGCTGAGATGCCGGTCCGGATAGCTGGCGGGGTTGAACATCTCGGACAGGAACTGCTCGGAGCCGGCGTCGCCATGCAGCACGCTGTTCTCGCCGCCTTCTTCGTAGTTCAGCACGAACTGCACGGCGATCCGCGCGTTGCCCGGCCACTGCGCGTGCGGCGTATTGCGTCCGTAGCCGACGAGGTCGCGGGGGTAGGGCAGCGTGGTGTCGTAGAGGGGCATCGGCGGGACGGCGGTGGTTGCATGGAGGAGCTGATCGGTCCTCCAGGGCGAGGGTTCGATCATGTATACAAAGTATGTACATCAAATACCAGCCGCCGGCCATCGGCGAATGCCCTACGCCGCGGTTTTCATACTGGCGCGGCGTCGCGCCCCTTGAACAATTCCTCGCCCATGAAGTCGATGAACACCCGTAGCTTGGGCGCCAGATGCTTGCTGGACGCCCACAGCAGCCGGAATGTGCCTTGGTGTTCGACATGGGCGTCCAGCACCGAAACCAGTTCGCCACGCTGCAAGGCAGGCCGCACCAGAAAATCGGGCAGGCACGCGATGCCCAGGCCCGCCACCGCCACATCCAGCAGGGCGGCGGACGTGTTGCACACCATCGACGCGGGCACTGTCCATTCGGGCATGCCTGCGTCGCGCTTCAGCGGCCACGGCTCAAGCTTGCCGGTGCTGGGGAATCGGTGCTGCAGGCAGGCGTGATGCTGCAGGTCGGCCGGACCGCGCGGCGTGCCGCGGCTGGCCAGATAGCCCGGCGCGGCGACAAGCAGCAAACGATAGTTGCCGACCGGGCGCGACACCAGCCGCGAGTCCGTCGGCTCGCCCGTGCGCATCACGATGTCGAAGCCTTCATTGATGACGTCCACCAGACGATCTGAAAAATCCACGTCCAGTTCGATCGCGGGATAGCGGTGCATGAACGCGGTCAACGCCGGCATGACCAGCATGCCGACGAGCGGAAGGCTGATGCGCAATCGGCCTTGCGGCGCCTGGCGCGTTTCGGAGAGTTCGAGTTCGGCGGACTCGAGCTCGCAGAGGATGCGCCGGCAACGTTCCAGGAAAACGGCGCCTTCGGCGGTCAAGGTGATACTGCGCGTGCTGCGATGGAGCAGGCGCACGCCCAGGCGTGTTTCAAGCCGGCAGACGCTCTTGCCCACCGCCGACGCCGACACGCCCAGATGGCGAGCGGCTTCGGAATAACTGCGCATTTCGGCGGCTTGCACGAAGGCGGCAATGGCGCTGAGCGATTCAACCATGATGCGATTCAGGACAATTTGTCAGATATGTTTTGAACACCGGCATTATTGTCCCGGACTGCACTTGCCGCCAACATGGCTGCCTTCCCACAACACGTGCTGGCGTCGGGGATTTCCACCCGCCGCCGGCCAATCAAAAGGCAGAACATGGCAGGTAATCAGGCGGCGGCCTCCGGCCCCGGCGCGCGCGAGGCGCGTCTTCCCATTGCAGCACTGCTGGCCCTGGCGCTGGCCGGTTTCGTCACGATCCTGACGGAAGCCCTGCCGGCCGGCCTGTTGCCGCAGATCAGCGCGGGGCTGGCTATTTCCGAAGCGATGGCCGGACAGCTGGTGACGATCTACGCGATCGGTTCGCTGGTGGCGGCGATACCGTTGACCGCCGCGACGCGAGGCGTGCGCCGCCGCCCGTTGCTGCTGGCCGCGATCGCCGGCTTCGTCATCGCCAACACCATCACGACGGTGTCCGCCAGCTATGTGCTGACGATGGCGGCGCGTTTCGTCGCCGGCGTGTCCGCCGGGCTGCTGTGGGCGCTGGCCGCGGGCTACGCTGCGCGCATGGTGCCGGAGCATCAGAAAGGGCGGGCCATCGCCATCGCGATGGTGGGCACGCCGTTGGCGTTGTCGCTGGGTGTGCCGGCGGGCACCTTTCTGGGCAACCTGGTGGGATGGCGCTGGTGTTTCGGCATCATGAGCGCGCTGGCGCTGATCCTGATGGCATGGGTGCGCATTCAGGTGTCGGACTTTGCGGGCCAGGCTGCGGGCAAGCGCGCGCCACTGCGCCGCGTCTTCACCCTGCCGGGCGTGCGCGCGGTGCTGTTCGTGGTGTTCGCATTCGTCCTGGCGCACAACATTCTCTATACCTACATCGCGCCGTTCCTGGCGGCGCGCGGCATGGAGGACCGCACGGACGTGATGTTGCTAGTGTTCGGTCTGTCGTCGTTGATCGGGCTCTGGGTCATCGGCGTTCTCATCGACAGCCACCTGCGCGTGATGACGCTGGCCAGCACGGTGCTGTTCGCGTTGTCGGCATTGGTCCTGGGCATCAGCGGCAATGATCCGGCCGCGGTGACCACGGCGGTGGCGGCATGGGGCCTGGCGTTTGGCGGGGCGCCGACGCTGTTCCAGACTGCACTGGCCAAGACCGCGGGCGAGTCGGCCGATGTGGCGCAGTCGATGCTGGTCACGGCCTGGAATCTGGCGATCGCGGGCGGCGGCGTGATCGGCGGCCTCCTGCTCGAAGGCGTGGGCGTCGCCGCCTTTGCGCCCGCACTGGTGCTGTTGCTGGGGGCGACGCTGATCGTGGCGGCAGCGGCGCGCCGCCATGGGTTTCCCATGGCGGGCGGGCAGGGCTGCAACGTCAACGCAAGTCCCCGCAAGGCCACCCCGTGACGCCGAATCCGCCGCTATCCGTTGCGGTAGAGAAAGCTGTAGGCGTTGATCGCCGGCACCCCTCCCAGGTGCGCATACAGGACCTTCGAGCCGGGGGGAATTTCGCCTTTGCGGATGATGTCCATCATTCCCTGCATGGATTTTCCTTCGTACACGGGATCGGTCATCATGCCTTCCAGCCGAGCGCACGTGCGGATGGCGTCGTTGGTTTCGGCTGAGGGCAGGCCATACGCGGGATAGGCGTAGCGCGTGTCCAGCACCACGTCCTTGTCTTCGATGGGCTTGTCCAAGCCGACGAGGTCGGCGGTGCGCCGCGCGATGCGCAGGACCTGCGCGCGGGTCTGGTCCGGCGTGGCGGACGCATCGATGCCGATGACGCGATCGGCGCGGCCGTCGGCCGCAAAACCCACCACCATGCCGGCCTGCGTGCTGCCCGTGACCGCGCACACGACGATGTAGTCGAATTTGAATCCCAGCTCGGCTTCCTGGCGGCGCACTTCCTCGGCAAAGCCCACGTAGCCCAGCCCGCCCAATTCGTGATCGGACGCGCCCGCCGGAATCGCATAGGGCTTGCCGCCGCGGCGTTTCACTTCTTCCAGCGCCTCTTCCCAACTGCGGCGAAAGCCGATGTCAAAGCCCTGATCGACCAGCCGCACGTCCGCACCCATGAGGCGGCTCATCATGATGTTGCCGACGCGGTCGTAGACCGCATCGGAATAGTCCACCCAGTTCTCCTGGACCAGCACGCAGGCCAACCCCAGTTTGGCGGCCACCGCCGCGACCATCCGCGTGTGATTGGACTGGATGCCGCCAATCGTGACGAGCGTGTCGCAACCTTGTTCCAGCGCCTGCGGAATCAGGTATTCGAGCTTGCGCAGCTTGTTGCCGCCGAAGGCGAGGCCGCTGTTGCAGTCCTCACGCTTGGCGTAGATCTCGACCTTGCCGCCCAGATGCTGCGACAAGCGCTCCAGCTTTTCGATCGGGGTATCGCCAAAGGTCAGGCGATGACGGGGAAAACGTTGCAGATCCATGGTGGCTCCTGGTGATTCGGGCGGGCCCGGCGTTGCGGCGGGGTTCGCAAAAATCATAGAAATCATGGGGTTGAGGGGTCAATTGCGTATTTTTTAAATCCGCCGAATCGAAAGGTCGTTATCTGCGTTTAATGGATCTAATATTTCCAAAATAAAAATCCAGGCGAAATTTAATTTTCAGGGACGCAGCCAATGACCGCCGTTTTCACGCTGGACCGCATCGACCGCCAGATCCTGCGCATTCTTCAGGACGATGCGCAGATCACCAATCTGGATTTGAGCGCCCGCGTGCATCTGAGCCCGGCAGCGTGCCTGCGGCGCGTGGAAAGGTTGAAGAGCGAAGGCGTCATCCGAAAGACGGTCGCGTTGCTGGAGCCCGCTGACGTCGATATGGCTACGCTGGTCATCGTTGGCGTGGTGCTGGATCGCTCGACGCCCGATTCATTCACAGACTTCGAGGAAGCGGCCAAGGGCATCAGCGGTTGCCTGGAATGCCATCTGGTGGCGGGCGAATTCGACTATTTCCTGATGTTGCGTATCCGGGACCTGGAACGCTTCAACAAGCTGCATGCGGGCGAGATCATCAAGCTGCCCGGCGTACGCCAGATTCGTACTTTTTTCGTGCTCAAAGAGATCATGTCGACCACCGCGCTGCCGGTTTGACGACGCGTAAACGCAACACTCATCTTTTCTGTTATTTGAAATGACGCGCTGCCGCATTTTGCATTGACGGATTTTGGTAGCGCGTAGACGGCGCAATGGAAGGGGTTGGACGGACATTCCGTTGCCGCATGACAGCATTCCGAAAGGCCTTTTGCGTCACAGAAATGCAGGAAGACGCCCATAAACTCAAAGGGTTATACTTCTCGACCATAGGCTTTCAAGGCTTGTACGCGCCTTCTGCCCCTGCTATCCGCCTAACGGGAAGCCCGTGTCGCGGAAGGTTTTCCTGCATCGTCTCGAGTGAAGCACTCGTAAAGGTGAAGCGATATGTCTTCGGAAATAGAATCTCTATCCACGTCTTATCTCTTTGGGGGTAATGCCCCATATGTCGAGGAGCTTTACGAAGCCTACCTCGATAATCCCGGTTCGGTACCTGACAACTGGCGCGAATACTTCGACCAATTGCAGCACGCTCCCGCAACCGACGGCCAGGAATCCACTCGCGACCAGGCCCATGCTCCCATCGTCGAATCGTTCGCCCAGCGCGCCAAGGCCAATGCCTTCGTGCAACGCGCGGCCGAACCCGATCTGAGCGTCGCCAGCAAGCAGGTCTCGGTGCAATCGCTGATTGCCGCCTACCGCTCGCTGGGCTCGCGCTGGGCCGATCTGGATCCGCTCAAGCGCCAGGAACGTCCGCCGATCCCGGAACTCGATCCCGCCTTCTACGGCCTGACCGAAGCCGATCTGGACCAGACGTACTCGGCCACCAACACCTACTTCACGACCGCCAGCACGATGACGCTGCGCGACATCCTGAAGGCGCTGCGCGACACGTACTGCCGCAGCATCGGTGCAGAATTCACCCACATCTCCGACCCCGCCGCCAAGCGCTGGATCCAGGAACGCCTGGAAACCACGCTGGGCGCGCCCACGTACACGCCGGAAGAAAAGCGCCACATCCTTCAGCAGCTGACTGAGTCCGAAGGCCTGGAACGCTTCCTGCACACCAAGTACGTCGGCCAGAAGCGCTTCTCGCTGGAAGGCGGCGAAAGCTTCATCGCCTCGATGGACGAAGTGGTCAACCACGCCGGTGAAAACGGCGTTCAGGAAATCGTGGTCGGCATGGCCCACCGCGGCCGCCTGAACCTGCTCGTGAACATCATGGGCAAGATGCCCGGCGACCTGTTCGCCGAGTTCGAAGGCAAGCACGCCGAAGGCCTGACCGACGGCGACGTGAAGTACCACAACGGCTTCTCGAGCGACCTGTCCACGCGCGGCGGCCCCGTCCACCTGTCGCTGGCTTTCAACCCGTCTCACCTTGAAATCGTCAACCCCGTCGTCGAAGGCAGCGCACGCGCCCGCCAGGAACGCCGCGGCGATGCCGAAGGCAAGCAAGTGCTGCCGGTGCTGGTGCACGGCGACGCGGCCTTTGCCGGCCAGGGCGTCGTGATGGAAACCCTGAACCTGGCGCAGACGCGCGGCTACGGTACGGGCGGCACGCTGCACATCGTCATCAACAACCAGATCGGCTTCACCACGTCCGACCCGCGTGACTCGCGTTCGACGCTGTATTGCACCGACGTGGTCAAGATGATCGAAGCCCCGGTGTTCCACGTCAACGGCGACGATCCCGAAGCCGTGGTGTTCGTCACCAAGCTGGCGCTGGACTACCGTCTGCAATTCCGCCACGACGTCGTCGTGGACATCGTCTGCTTCCGCAAGCTGGGCCACAACGAGCAAGACACGCCGTCGCTGACGCAGCCCCTGATGTACAAGCGCATCGGCCACCATCCCGGCACGCGCAAGCTGTACGCCGACAAGCTGACCACGCAGGGCGTGCTGGCCGACGGCGAAGCCGATCAGCTGGTCAAGGACTACCGCCAGCTCATGGAAGACGGCCAGCGCACCATCGAACCGGTGCTGACCGACTACAAGAGCAAGTACGCCATCGACTGGTCGCCGTTCCTGGGCGCCAAGTGGACCGACCAGGCTGACACCGCCGTGCCGCTGGCTGAACTCAAGCGCATCGGCGAACGCATCACGACCGTGCCGGAAGGCTTCACGGTGCACCCGCTGGTCGCCAAGCTGCTGAACGACCGCCGCACCATGGCCAAGGGCGAAATGAACCTGGACTGGGGCATGGGCGAGCACCTCGCCTTCGCGACCCTGGTTTCCTCGGGCTACGCCATCCGCATCACCGGCCAGGATTCGGGCCGCGGCACGTTCACGCACCGCCATGCCGTGCTGCACGACCAGAACCGCGAACGCTGGAACGACGGCACCTACATTCCGCTGCAGAACGTGTCGGAAGGCCAGGCCCCGTTCACCGTCATCGACTCCGTGCTGTCCGAAGAGGCTGTGCTGGGCTTTGAGTACGGCTTCTCCAGCGCCGAGCCCAACACGCTCGTCATCTGGGAAGGCCAGTTCGGCGACTTCGTCAACGGCGCCCAGGTCGTGATCGACCAGTTCATCAGCTCCGGCGAAGCCAAGTGGGGCCGCCAGTCGGGCCTGACGCTGATGCTGCCGCACGGCTACGAAGGCCAGGGTCCCGAGCACTCGTCGGGCCGCATCGAGCGCTTCCTGCAGCTGTGCGCCGACAACAACATGCAAGTGATTCAGCCGACCTCGGCTTCGCAGATCTTCCACGTTCTGCGCCGCCAGATGATCCGCCCGTTCCGCAAGCCGCTGGTGCTGTTCACGCCGAAGTCGCTGCTGCGCAACAAGGACGCCGGTTCGCCCCTGACCGATCTGGCCGGCGGCAGCTTCCGCCCGGTCATCGGCGAGGTCGACGAGGCCATCGACGCCGGCAAGGTCAAGCGCGTGCTGGCTTGCTCGGGCAAGGTGTACTACGACCTGGTCAACGCCCGCCGCGAGCGTGGCGCCGACAACGTCGCCATCATCCGCGTCGAGCAGCTGTATCCGTTTGCGCACAAGTCGTTCGAAGCCGAACTGCGCAAGTACCCCAAGGCGACCGAAGTGATCTGGGTGCAAGACGAACCCCAGAACCAAGGCCCCTGGTTCTACGTTCAGCATCACGTGTACGAGAACATGGTCGAAGGCCAGAAGCTTGGCTACGCAGGCCGTGCCGCGTCGGCATCGCCGGCCGTGGGCTACCTGGCCAAGCACCAGGAGCAGCAGAAGGCCCTGATCGAGACGGCCTTCGCGCCCAAGTTCAAGGTCATGTTGACGAAGTAACCTTTACTTGATGCACGCGCCGCGGGCGGCAAGCGTTCTGGAACCCCGTTTCGAACCTTGCCGCGCCGCGTGACAAGAACATACTCTCTACGGAATAAACAAAATGGCTATTACCGACGTCGTCGTTCCCCAACTTTCCGAATCCGTTTCCGAAGCGACCCTGCTGACCTGGAAGAAGCAGCCGGGCGCTGCCGTTGAAGCCGACGAAATCCTGATCGAAGTCGAAACCGACAAGGTCGTGCTGGAAGTGCCGGCCCCCGCCTCGGGCGTGCTGGCCGAAATCGTCAAGGGCGATGGCAGCACCGTGACCTCGGGCGAAGTGCTGGCCCGCATCGACACCGCCGCCAAGGCTGGCGCCGCCGCCACCGCGCCGGCTGAAGCCCCGAAGGCCGCCGAGCAAGCCGCTGCTGCTCCCGCGCCCGCCGCTGCTGCACCGGCCTCGACGGCCGCCGCCGGCGTCGCTTCGCCCGCCGCCTCGAAGATCCTGGCCGAGAAGGGCGTTGACGCCGCTTCCGTGGCGGGTTCGGGCCGTGACGGCCGCGTGACCAAGGGCGACGCCCTGGCCGCCAGCGCCGCTCCCGCCAAGGCCGCACCGGCCAAGGCCGCCGCCGCGCCCGCCCCGACCACGCTGTCGCTGGATGGCCGTCCGGAACAGCGCGTGCCGATGAGCCGCCTGCGTGCCCGCATCGCCGAGCGCCTGCTGCAATCGCAGCAAGAAAACGCCATCCTGACGACGTTCAACGAAGTCAACATGCAGGCCGTGATCGACCTGCGCGCCAAGTACAAGGACAAGTTCGAAAAGGAACACGGCATCAAGCTGGGCTTCATGTCGTTCTTCGTCAAGGCCGCCGTTGCCGCGCTGAAGAAGTACCCGCTGATCAACGCCTCGATCGACGGCAAGGACATCATCTACCACGGCTACTTCGACATCGGTATCGCTGTCGGCAGCCCGCGTGGCCTGGTGGTGCCGATCCTGCGCAACGCCGACCAGCTGTCCATCGCCGACATCGAAAAGACCATCGCCGACTTCGGCCGCCGCGCTGCCGACGGCAAGCTGGGCATTGAAGAAATGACCGGCGGCACGTTCTCGATCTCCAACGGTGGCGTGTTCGGCTCGATGCTGTCGACCCCGATCATCAACCCGCCGCAATCGGCCATCCTGGGCGTGCACGCCACCAAGGATCGCGCCGTCGTCGAAAACGGCCAGATCGTCATCCGCCCGATGAACTACCTGGCCCTGTCCTACGACCACCGCATCATCGACGGCCGCGAAGCCGTGCTGGGCCTGGTCGCCATGAAGGACGCCCTGGAAGATCCGCAGCGCCTGTTGCTGGACCTGTAATCTCGACGCCCCTGACCGGCGCCGCGCCCGACCTGCTGGTCGCGCGGCGCCCGGGCCGGCTCCCCGCCGGCCCGCAGCCCGACTGCGCTGGGCAGGAAGTGCGCTTCTTCATCCCTCATTCGCGAGAACACTATGTCCAAACAATTTGACGTCGTCGTGATCGGCGCAGGCCCCGGCGGCTACATCGCCGCCATCCGCGCCGCGCAGCTCGGCATGTCGGTCGCTTGCATCGACGCCTGGCAGAACGGCCAAGGCGGCCCGGCTCCCGGCGGCACCTGCACCAACGTCGGCTGCATCCCGTCCAAGGCGCTGCTGCAATCGTCCGAACACTTCGAACAAGCCAACCACCACTTCGCCGAGCACGGCATCGAAGTCAAGGGCGTCAGCCTGAAGCTCGACACGCTGATCGGCCGCAAGAACACGGTGGTCAAGCAGAACAACGACGGCATCCTGTACCTGTTCAAGAAGAACAAGGTCACGTTCTTCCACGGCAAGGGCGCGTTCAGCGGCCAGGTGGAAGGCGGCTGGGCCATCAAGGTCACCGGCACCGCCGAGGAAGACCTGGTTGCCAAGCACGTCGTGGTCGCCACCGGCTCGTCGGCGCGTGAACTGCCCGGCCTGCCGTTCGACGAAAAGGTCGTGCTGTCCAACGACGGCGCACTGAACATCGGCGCCGTGCCCAAGACGCTGGGCGTCATCGGCGCCGGCGTGATCGGCCTGGAAATGGGCAGCGTGTGGCGCCGCCTGGGTTCCGAAGTCACGATCCTGGAAGCGATGCCG
Organism: Achromobacter sp. ACRQX; assembly: GCF_022346505.1. Lineage (NCBI taxonomy): Bacteria > Pseudomonadati > Pseudomonadota > Betaproteobacteria > Burkholderiales > Alcaligenaceae > Achromobacter > Achromobacter sp. ACRQX. The sequence continues at coordinate 15,717 of NZ_JAKRML010000038.1, read as the reverse complement.
GAATTCCTGGCCGCCGCCGACGGGCAAGTGGCCAAGGAAGCCCTCAAGGCTTTCACCAAGCAAGGCCTGAACATCCAGATGGGCGTCAAGATCGGTGAGATCAAGGCGACCGCCAAGTCGGTGACCGTGCCCTACGTCGACGCCAAGGGCGCCGAGCAGAAGCTGGTCGTGGACAAGCTGATCGTCTCGATCGGCCGCGTGCCCTACACCGGCGGTCTGAACGCCGACGCCGTGGGCCTCAAGCTGGACGAGCGCGGCTTCGTGGCCGTCGACGGCGACTGCAAGACCAACCTGCCGAACGTCTGGGCAGTGGGCGACGTGGTGCGTGGCCCGATGCTGGCGCACAAGGCCGAAGAAGAAGGCGTGGCGGTTGCCGAGCGTATCGCCGGCCAACACGGTCACGTCAACTTCGACACCGTGCCGTGGGTCATCTACACCTCGCCGGAAATCGCCTGGGTCGGCAAGACCGAGCAGCAGCTCAAGGCCGAAGGCCGCGAGTACAAGGCCGGCAGCTTCCCGTTCCTGGCCAACGGCCGCGCCCGCGCGCTGGGTGACACCACCGGCTTTGCCAAGGTGATCGCCGATGCCAAGACCGACGAAGTCCTGGGCGTGCACATCGTGGGCCCGATGGCCTCGGAACTGATCTCGGAAGCCGTGACCATCATGGAATTCCGCGGCGCCGCCGAAGACATCGCCCGCATCTGCCACGCGCACCCGACCCTGTCGGAAGCCGTGAAGGAAGCCGCTCTGGCCGTGGACAAGCGCGCGCTGAACTTCTAAGCCGCGTCTGACTTCTGCAAGACCGGGGGCGGGTTCCAGGACCCGCCCTTTTCTTTATTCCCTTCAGCTTGATCCGGTTTCCCTATGAACGTCAGCGACTACTACGAACACGCATTGGCCGAACGCGGCTACAAGCCCGACGACGCGCAGAAGAAGGCGATCGACCGCTTGCAGCGCTATTACGACGAATGGGTCAAGTTCAAGTCGATGCGCTCGAATGCGCTGAAAAAGCTGCTGAACCGTCCCGACGTGCCGCGCGGCGTTTACCTGTGGGGCGGCGTGGGCCGCGGCAAGAGCTTCCTGATGGACGCCTTCTATGCCACCGTGCCCGTCGTGCGCAAGACGCGTCTGCACTTTCACGAGTTCATGCGCGGCGTGCACCGCGAACTCGAGGAAGTGAAGGGCATGCAGGATCCGCTGGACGAGGTCGCCAAGCGCGTGGCCAAGCGTTACCGGCTGATCTGCTTTGACGAATTCCACGTGTCCGATGTGGCGGACGCGATGATCCTGCACCGCCTGCTGCTCAAGCTGTTCGAATACGGCACGTCCTTCGTGATGACGTCCAACTACGAACCGTCCACGCTGTACACCGATGGTCTGCACCGCGACCGCGTGCTGCCCGCCATTGCGCTGATCCAGTCGCGCATGGATGTCATGAACGTGGATGCGGGTATTGATTACCGCCGCCGCTCGCTGGAGCAGGTGCAGAGCTATCACACGCCGCTGGACGAGAACGCGCAGAAGGCGCTGCAGGCGGCCTTCGATGCATTGGCGGATACGCCGCCGCAGGATCCGGTGCTGCACATCGAGCACCGCGAGATCCGCGCGCTGGCGCTGGGCGGGTCGGTCGTGTGGTTCGACTTTGCCACGCTGTGCGGCGGTCCGCGTTCGCAGAACGATTACCTGGAACTGGCCAACCGCTTCCACGCCGTGATCCTGTCGGGCGTGCCGCGCATGGGTCCGCGCCAGGCGTCCGAGGCGCGCCGCTTCACCTGGCTGATCGACGTGTTCTACGACCACCGCGTCAAGCTCATCATGTCGGCCGAATGCGAGCCCGAAGAGATCTACACGGAAGGCGCGCTGGCCAACGAGTTCCATCGGACGGTGTCGCGCATTCTGGAAATGCAGTCGCGCGAATACCTGGAATCTGAACGCCGTCTGGCCGTGACGTTGTAGTAAAGCCTCATCCGGTCCTCATTTCAGGGGCTGGGTGGGCGCAATCATTGTTAATGCAAGTCATTATCAATTAAGATTTTGGGACTTTTGGTTCAGCGCCGCAGTCTCAATCCGTGTCTTCCACCTTGCTTTCCTCATCGGCCCCGTGCGTCGACGCTCAGGTCGCGCCTGTCGATGGCCTGTATCGCGATCATCGCCCGTGGCTGTTCGGGTGGCTGCGCCGCAAGCTGGGCTGCGAACATCGCGCGGAAGACCTGGCCCAGGACGTCTTTGTCCGGGTGATCCAGGGCCGCAAGCAGGTGCGCGCCAGCGAGGCGCGCGCGCTGCTCACCACCATTGCAAAGGGCCTGGTGGTCGATCACCAGCGGCATGCCGCGCTGGAGCATGCGTATCTGGCCTATCTGGCCACCGTTCCCGAATCCTATGCGCCATCGCCCGAGGCGCAGGCCGAGCAACTGCAGGCGCTGGTTCAGCTGGATCGCCTGCTGGACGGGCTGCCGCCCAAGGCCCGCGCGGCCTTCCTCTTGTCGCAGTTGGATGGCCTGACGTATCCCGAGATCGCCGAACGCCTCGATGTGTCGCTGAGTTCGGTGCAGCAGTACATGGTGCGCGCAATGTCCGCCTGCTATGCGGCGATCCATGCCTGACGCGGCCAACGGCGCGCCTGTGGACGCCCGCCCGTCCGATGCCGTGGTGCGCGAGGCCATCGCGTGGTGGGCGCGCCTGCAATCGGGCATTGACGATGCGCGCGACCACGAATCCTGCCGGGCCTGGTTGGCCCAGGACCCCGCGCACCGCGTGGCGTGGGATCGGCTGCAGGACATCGGCCGCAATGCGCGCCGCGTGCCGGCGGCCCTGGCGCACACGACGCTGAATGCGCCTGCCTCGCACGGCCGGCGCGCCGCGCTGCGCTGTCTGCTGGCCGGCGCGGGCATCGCTGCCACCGGGTGGGCGGGCTACCGCCATGCCCCGTGGCAACGGCTGGTCGCCGACTACAGCACCGGCGTGGGCGAGCGCTGTGCGCTGGCGTTGGCGGACGGGCTGCGCGTCACGCTGAACAGCGATACCGCGGTGCGCGTCAACGTCAGCGGCAGCGCGCGCGACATCGACCTCCTGCGTGGCGAGATGCTGGTGCAGGCCGAGCCGCGCCCGGGCGTGCAGGCGCTGCGCGTGGATACCGGCTACGGCGAACTGCGGGCCGAGCGCGCGCGGTTTGACCTGCGGCGCACGGCGGACGGTTCGCGCGTGGGTGTGTATGAAGGCAGCATCGCGCTGCTGCGCCAGGGCGTGCTGACGCAACTGAGCGCCGGTGAACGGCTTGCCTACGCCGACGATGGCGAGGTCCGCCGCGGCGCGTCGGACCCGGATCGCCTGGCGTGGGTGGACGGGATGGTGGTGGCCAAGGAGTGGCGGCTGGACGATTTTGCCGAGCACCTGGCGCGCCAGCGGGTGGGCCTGATCCGCGTCGATCCTGCGGTGGCGGCATTGCGGCTGTCGGGGGTGTTTCCGCTGGACGACGCCGAGCGCGCGCTCAAGGCGCTGGAACACACATTGCCCATCGCGGTGACGCGCCGCACGCAGTACTGGCTGCAGGTTGGCCCCAGCGGCGCCTGAGTTACAAATTTTCTTGCCGGCGCATTGCAGGTTTTGCATCCCCGTACGGAAAGCAGAAAGAAACCACCGTACAGGGAGATGTTTGTGTCCGCTTCAATCCACCCGCGCCTGCGCACACCGATGACCGCCGGCCGTAAAGCCGTGCTGGCTGCGACCTGCGCCGGGGCGCTGTTTGCCGGTGCGCCGGCGGCTTGGGCGCAGCCGGCGTCTGCGGCAGGCGCTTCGGCCACCGCCAATGGCCAGCGCAGCTACGAGATTCCCGCAGGGCCGCTGGCCGACGCGCTGACCCAGTTCGCTCGCAGTGCCGGGGTGGTGCTGTCGTTCGACCCGGCGCTGGTGCGCGGCCGGCGTTCGGATGGGTTGAATGGTTCTTACACGGTGGGCGCGGGCTTCTCGCGCATCCTGGCGGGCAGCGGCCTGCAGGCGCGCGCGCAGTCGGGCAACACCTGGACGCTGGCGCCCGCGCCGGTCTCCACGGGCGACACGCACACGCTCGCGCCGGTGACGGTGACGGGCATGTCGGACAGCGCCTTTGCGCCCACGGTGGGCTATGTGGCCACCGCCAGCGCCAGCGCCACCAAGACCGACATCCCGCTGATCGAGACGCCGCAGTCGGTGTCCGTGGTCACGCGCGAACAGATCACCGAGCAGGGCGCGCAGACGCTGAACCAGGTGCTGCGCTACACGGCGGGCGTTGCCACCGAGTCCCGCGGCGCCACGGCGACCCGCCTGGACCAGTTCAACGTGCGCGGCTTCTCGGCGTCCACCTATCTGGACGGGCTGCGTGTGTTCGGCGGCCGCGATGCGCTGCCGCAGATCGACGCCTTCCGCCTCGAGCGCGTCGACGTCTTGAAGGGCCCGGCGTCGGTGATGTACGGGCAGGGCGGCCCGGGCGGCGTGGTGAACCAGGTCAGCAAGCGTCCGCTGGAAGAGCCGCTGCGCGAAGTGGAGTTGCAGGTCGGCAACTACGACTTCCGCCGCGCCAACTTCGATTTCGGCGGCCCCATCGACGAAGAGGGCAAATACCTGTACCGCCTGGTGGGCTCGGGCTACATGTCTGACGGCCAGGTTCAGGACACCAAGGAGCGCCGCTACTTTGTGTCGCCGGCGTTCGCGTACAAACCCAATGCGGACACGTCGCTGACCATCCTGACCAACTTCCAGCACGATCCCGACATGGGCTCGTACGGCGCCGTGCCGGCGATGCGCACGCTGCTGCGCGCGCCCGACGGTTTCCGTCTGCCGGCCGATTACTACGATGGCGACGCCAATTTCGAAAAGAGCGACCGCAAGAGCTATTCGCTGGGCTACATCCTGGACCATCGCTTCAACGACACCTTCAAGGCGTCGCAAAGCCTGCGCTGGACGCATTCGGACGCCAAGTACCGTAGCGTCTACGGCGCGATGACCAACTATTACGGATACACCGACCCGACCTACCTGTATCACCAGCGCGCCTCCATCGCGACGGACGTGGACGTTGGCGCGCTGACGATCGACAACAACCTGCAGGCGCGGTTCAACACGGGCAAGATCGGCCACAACGTGCTGGTGGGCTTTGACTATCAGCACGTCAAGACCGACACGCTGTCGGGCTTTGGCTCGGCGCCCCCGCTGTACGTGAAAAACCCGGACAATTTCCAGAACATTCCGGTGCCGGCGTTCTCCAGCGACGCGTCCACCACGCAGTACCAGACGGGCGTGTACTTTCAGGACCAGATCAAGATCGACCGTCTGTCGTTCCTTTTGGGCGGGCGCTACGACTGGTCGCGCAACGTGGGTGAAACGACCGCCATCGCTTCCGGCCGTGTCACTCCGTCCAAGTTGAACGCAGAAGCCTTTTCGGGCCGGATCGGCGCCATCTACAACTTCGACAATGGCGTGGCGCCGTACTTCAGCTATTCGGAATCCTTCGAGCCGCAGTCGGGCACGGGGTGGAACAACACGCCGTTCAAGCCGATCGAGGGCAAGCAGTACGAGGTGGGCATCAAGTACCAGCCGCCGGGTTCGGCCACGTTGCTCACGTTCGCGGCGTTCGACATCCGCCGCGAGAACATGACGACCACCGATCCGGATCCGACGCACGTGTGCGGCACGGCCGGCGGCCGCTGCTCGATCCAGGCGGGCGAGCTGCGCACGCAGGGCATCGAGCTCGAAGCCAAGACCGAGCCGATGCGCGGACTGTCGCTGATTGCCGCGTACTCGATCATGAACAACGAGTACACCAAGGCCTATCCCAATGCGGCCGGCTTCGACTTGACCGGCAAGACCCCGGCCGCGCTGCCGTCGCAACAGGCGTCGGCGTGGGCGCGCTACCAGCTTCAGGAAGGGCCGCTGGCCGGCCTGGGCGTTGGTGGTGGCGTGCGCTACATCGGATCGTCCTATGCGAACGAAGCCAACACGCTGAAGGTGCCGAAGGTCACGCTGGTGGACCTGATGCTGGACTACGACCTGGGCCGCGCCTCGCCCGCGCTCAAGGGCATGCAGGTGGCGCTGAACGTGCAGAACCTGTTCGACAAGGAGTACATCGCGTCGTGCTCCGGCGAATCGTGGTGCTGGTTCGGCTACCAGCGCTCCATCAAGGCCAGCTTGCGGTATCGCTGGTAAGCAGCGCCAAAAGGCGGCTCCCCGGCGAGCCGCCTTTTCTTTGGTCCGAGACTGCCGTTCCTGACTTAACGAGAATCGTTATAATTCAGGCCTTATACAGGGAAAGGCGGATAAGCTCGGAAACCCCGTCCCCACCCCGGGTCCGCCACGGACCCGCCACCACCTAGAACTCCCGTGAAAGCTCCCGCAGCCGGCGCAGGCATGATGCGCTACAGAATGGCCGTTTTCTCTCGCGCGACGGCCGCCATCCTGGGCGGCTACGCCCTGGCTTCGGCGGCGGCTGCCTGTCTGGCGGTCTGGCTGCCCATGGGGCGCGCCGACGCCGTGACCGCGGCGCAGATGCTGTCCTTCGTGGTCTACGCCTGCGGCGTGATCTGGGTGTTCGCCACGCGCAGCGCCTGGCGCGCCTGGGCCGGCATCCTGGGCCCGGCCGCGCTGCTGGGCGGTTTATTCCTGGCTCATCGGCTGGTGGCGGCATGAAGGCGGCCAAGCACAAGCATCCCGGCGAAGAGGGCATTCGTCAGTCCATGTCCTGGCTGCACACGTGGGCCGGCCTGATCTTCGGCTGGGTGCTGTTTGCCATGTTCCTGACCGGCTCGCTGGCCTTCTTCCGGCCCGAGATCACGCGCTGGATGCAACCTGAGGTTCAAGCGCAGCCGGCGCCGGCAGTGCAGGCCGTTGCCACGGCGCAGCGCTATCTGGCGGAACACGCGCCGGACGCCAAGCGCTGGTTCATCACGCCGCCCTCGGATCGCGAGCCCCTCATCCAGTTGCTGTACCAGACGCCCAAGCCCAAGCCGGGCGAACGCGGGTTCGTGCGCGTCAAGCTGGATGCGGCCACCGGCGAGCCCGTGACGGCGCGCCAGACGCGCGGCGGCGACTTCTTCTACCGCTTCCATTTCGAACTGGAGACCGCGTTTCCGTGGGGGCGCTGGCTGGCCAGCATCGCGGGCATGTTCATGCTGGTGGCGATCATCAGCGGCATCATCACGCACAAGAAGATATTCGCGGACTTCTTCACCTTCCGGCCGGGCAAGGGCGGGCAGCGCGCCTGGATGGACGGCCACAACGTGCTGTCCGTGCTGGGTCTGCCGTTTCACCTGATGATCACCTTCAGCGGCCTGGTGCTGTTCATGGTGATGCTGATGCCGGCGGGCATCCAGGCCGTGTACGACAATCCGCGCCAGTTCACGAGCGAGGTCTTCAAGGCCAACAAGATTACGCCGCCGCAGAACCAGCCGGCGCCGCTGGTCGACATCGCGCCGCTGGTGGAACAGGCCCAGCAGCATTGGCAGGGCCGCCTCGGGCGGGTGACCGTCAACAACCCCGGCGATGCGGGCGCCACCATCACGCTGGTGCGCAACGTGGGTGACGGCGTGTCGTACGGGCTGCTGGCGCCCTTCATGCGCTTTGACGGGGTGACGGGCGCGCTGCAGGAGGCCGAGGACGATCACAGCGCCACCGTCGTGACCACGGGCGTCATCACCGGCCTGCACCTGGGCCTGTTCGCCGAACCGCTGCTGCGCTGGTTCTATTTCATCGTCAGCCTGGCCGGCACGGCCATGGTGGCCACAGGCCTCGTGCTGTGGATCGCCAAGCGCCGTCAGAAGGCGCGGCAGGGCGACGCGCGGGAAGCCTTCTCGCTGCGTCTGGTCGATGGCCTGAATGCGGGCACCATCGCGGGCGTCGTGTTCGGCGTGGCGGCGGTGTTCCTGGCCAACCGGCTCCTGCCGGCCGACATGCCCGGCCGCCAGGTCTGGGAAGTGCGCGCCTTCTTCATGGCCTGGGGGCTGTCGCTGGTCTACGCGTTTCTGTTCCAGCGGCGCAAGTGGCAGGACCTGCTTGCCATCGCCGCCGCCGCGCTGGCGCTGGTGCCCGTGGTCAATGCGCTGACCACCGACCGGCACCTGGGCGTTTCCCTGCCGCAGGGCGACTGGGTGATGGCGGGCTTTGACCTGACGTGCCTGGCCAGCGCCCTTTTCTTTGCCTGGATGGCGGTGAAGGCCGCCCGCGCCCGCAAGGCGCCCGCCAGAACGGCGGGCAAGCCGCGCGCCGCGCGCAACGAAGCGGTCAAGGCCGCCGTCGCCGCCACTGCCCATATCCCGACAACCGCCCCAGCCCCCGCCCACGAACCCGCCGTCCCGGCCGCCGTGCACCGGACCGCTTTTGAACCGCGAGGTGATACGCCATGACGCTTGCCGCCTTCTGCCTGGCCTATGCAGGGTTTTCCGCCCTGTGCCTGGGCATGGACCGTCACTACGAAGACCTGTTCGACCGCGCCTTGCCGCGCCGCCATCGGCTGCCGCTGCGGCTGTTCGGCTGGGCGTCGCTGGCGCTGTCGTTGTGGGCATCGGCGGCGGTCTGGGGCTGGAGTTACGGCACGGTCGAATGGATCGGCATCCTCAGCATCGCCGGTTTGCTGCTGATCTGGTTCCTGACCTTCCGGCCGCGCGCCGCGCTGACCGCGGGCGGCCTGTGCGCGCTGGCGGCGCCAGTGCTGGCGGTGCTGTAAACACGGGGCCTCGAGTCTTTCCGGGGCGGGGCCGGGCTGCGGCACGTTACACTCAGGGCTTCCCCTAGCAACCGCCTTCTCGCCTCATGAACACCCGCGTCCTTACCGGCATCACCACGACTGGAACTCCCCATCTCGGCAACTACGCGGGCGCGATCCGTCCGGCGGTGCAGGCCAGCACGCAGCCCGGCGTGGACGCATTCTTCTTCCTGGCGGACTACCACGCGCTCATCAAATGCGACGACCCGGCGCGCGTGGCGCGCTCGCGTCTTGAGATCGCCGCCACGTGGCTGGCGGTGGGCCTGGACCCCGAGCGCGTGACGTTCTACCGCCAGTCGGACATCCCCGAGATCCCCGAACTGAGCTGGCTGCTGACCTGCGTGACCGCCAAGGGCCTGATGAACCGGGCGCATGCCTACAAGGCCTCGGTGGACCAGAACGTGGCCAAGAACGTGGATCCGGACGACGGCATCACCATGGGGCTGTTTTCGTACCCGATCCTGATGGCTGCGGACATCGTCATGTTCAACGCCAACAAGGTGCCCGTGGGCCGCGACCAGATTCAGCATCTGGAAATGGCGCGTGACATCGCGCAGCGCTTCAATCATCTGTATGGCCGCGAGTATTTCTCGCTGCCGGAGGTGGTCATCGAAGAAGATGTGGCGACGCTGCCCGGGCTGGACGGCCGCAAGATGTCCAAGAGCTACAACAACACGATTCCGCTTTTCGAAGGCGGCAAAAGCGCATTGCGCGCCTCGGTGATGCGCATCGTGACTGACTCGCGCGAGCCGGGCGAACCCAAGGACGCCGAATCGTCCCATCTGTACACGCTGTACCGCGCGTTTGCCACGTCCGAGCAATCGGCGGCGTTCCGCCAGCAGCTCGAGGCCGGCATGGGCTGGGGCGATGCCAAGCAGGCGCTGTTCGAGCACCTGGAAAACCTGCTGGCCCCGATGCGCGAAAAGTACGTCGATCTGATGGCCAACCCGGGCCGCATCGAAGACATCCTGCAGGCGGGCGCCGCCAAGGCGCGCAAGCTTGCCGTGCCGTTCATGCAGGAACTGCGCGAGGCCGTGGGCCTGCGCACGTTGGGCGCCGCCGCTACGGCGGGCAAGGGCGCCCAGGGCAAGAAGGAAAAGTCCAAGGGGGCGCGATTCGTCAGCTTCCGCGACGAAGACGGCGGCTTCCGCTTCCGCCTGCTGGCGGCCGATGGCGAGGAACTGTTGCTGTCGCAGCGCTTCGCCGATCCCAAGGAAGCGGGCGCACTGATGCGCCGCCTGCAGTCCGAACCCGCCGACAGCGTCCTGCAGGCACATGCCCAGGGCTATGCGGTGGTGATCGACGGTGAGACGGTCGCCACCGCGCCCGAAGGCGTGCAGGGCGAACCGGCTGCGGGCATCGCGCGCACGCGCGAAGCGCTGCTGTCGCTGGCGCAGGAATAACCGGTAGCGGGTAGCGGATGGACAAAGACGGCGCGGGCAATCCGCGCCGTTTTGCATTCAGTTCAGGCGTGCGCTGGCGACGATGCGTCCGTCGCGCACCTGAAAGCGCTGCACGCGGCCTTGCCCCGCGATTTCAAGCTGGTCACCGTCCGAATAGCCCGTGACGTGGGGACAGTCCAGCCATTGCGGATTGATGAACGGAAAATACTTCAGCGTGCCGCTGCCCTCGCTGGCGAAGTCGAACGTGGTGTTGGCCACGACTTCGGGATCCCATTGGCTGGCGTCGTAGGTGATCACGCAGCCGATGCCGATGCGGTAGACGATGCTGGCGCCCATGCTGGCAAATCCCAGCGCGCCCACATGCAGTTGCGCGCCATTGCGCAGTTCGATGACCCGGCTGCCCAGGCGTTCGAGTGTGACGTGCTTGAAGGTGAGGTCGGCGCTGTCGACGATCAGATGCGAATACTGACCCAACGTCACGTCGCCGTAGACGCCGCTTGCCGTGGCGTCCTTGTCGGTGATGGTTGCGGTTTCGTTTGCGGCGAGCGTAATGGTGCTGAGCATGACGGAACGGATCTCCGGGCTATCAGGGGGGCGCGCTCTTGTTCTGATGCTGCTCCCCGACAGGCGCTTCGCGCAGTAGCTCGCCTGACCGCGGGTGCTTGTGTCGCCGGTGAACGCTTTCGTGATAGACAGCGTCATGCCGGTTTTTATTATTTAGACACAATTAGATATTTTCACTTATTTCTGTGGTGCCGAATTGCGGGAGCGCAACAAAAGCGAGTGATCTAGGGGTAAGCCCCTAGGTTGCAGGGGCGACTGAAGGTGATTTGAAGGGGCTGCCCAAAAGAAAATCCCGGCGCCTCGGGCGCCGGGATTTCGGTAAAGCAGGGATGCCGAGGGATCAGCGGATCAGCGCTTCAACTTGGCAAAGGCGTCGGCCATGGCGCTGTTCATCGACGCTGCTGCGCCGCCGCCTGCGTTGCGGCCGCCATCGCCCTGACGGCGTGGGCGATCACCGCCCTTGGGCGCATCGGCGCTGCGGCGGGCGGGCGCGGCGGTGTCGTTCAAGCGCATGGTGAGCGCCACGCGCTTGCGCGCGGCGTCCACTTCCAGCACCTTGACGCTGACCGTCTGGCCGACGCGCACCACGTCGCGCGGATCCTTCACGAACTTCTCGGCCAGCGCCGAGATGTGGACCAGTCCGTCCTGGTGCACGCCGATGTCGACGAACGCGCCGAAGTTGGCCACGTTGGTCACCACGCCTTCCAGCACCATGCCCGGGTACAGGTCGTTCAGCGTTTCCACGCCTTCCTTGAACTGCGCCGTCTTGAACTCCGGGCGCGGATCGCGGCCGGGCTTTTCGAGTTCGGCGAAGATGTCCTTGACGGTCGGCAGGCCGAAGCGCTCATCGGTAAAGTCCGACGGCGACACGCCCTTCAGGGCTTCGCGCTGGCCGATGATCTGCTTCACTTCTGCCTTGATCTTGGCCACGATGCGCTCGACCACCGGGTAGGCTTCGGGGTGGACCGACGACGCGTCCAGCGGGTTGTCGCCGTTGGGGATACGCAGGAAGCCGGCAGCCTGTTCGAATGCCTTCTCGCCAAAGCGCGGAACCTTGCGCAGGACCTCGCGCGTGGGGAACGCGCCGTTTTCGTCGCGGAAAGAGACGATGTTCTTGGCCAGCAGCGAGTTCAGGCCGGACACGCGGGCCAGCAGCGCGGCCGACGCCGTGTTCACGTCCACGCCCACCGCGTTCACGCAGTCTTCGACCACGGCGTCCAGCGAGCGCGCCAGTTCGCGCTGGTTGACGTCGTGCTGGTACTGGCCCACGCCGATGGCCTTGGGATCGATCTTGACCAGTTCGGCCAGCGGATCCTGCAGGCGGCGGGCAATGGACACGGCGCCGCGCAGCGTCACGTCGAGGTCGGGGAATTCCTGGGCGGCGATTTCGGAGGCCGAATACACCGACGCGCCCGCTTCGGAAACGACGACGCGGGTGACCTTCAGGTCGGGGAAGCGCTCCATCATGTCGCCGACGAGCTTTTCGCTTTCACGCGAAGCCGTGCCGTTGCCGATGGCGATCAGGTCCACGTTGTGGCGCGCCACCAGCGCGGCCAGCGTGTTGATCGTGCCTTCGCGGTCGCGGCGCGGTTCGAACGGGTACACGGTGGTGGTGTCGACGACCTTGCCGGTCTTGTCGATGACGGCGACCTTGCAGCCCGTGCGGATGCCGGGGTCCAGACCCAGCACGGCCTTGGGGCCGGCCGGCGCGGCCAGCAGCAGGTCTTTCAGGTTGGCGGCGAACACGCGAATGGCCTCGGCTTCGCCGCTTTCGCGCAGGCGGCCGATCAGTTCGCTTTCGAATGCGGTCAGGAGTTTGACGCGCCAGGTCCAGCGGCAGACTTCGCCCAGCCAGCGCGCGCGCGGCGTGGCGTCCAGTGCGAACAGGCCGTTGCCGAGCTTCAGGAAGTTGGCGATACGGGCCACGCACGGATGCGGCGTCTGGGCTTCGAGGTCGGCTTCCAGGCCAAGGCGCAGCTCGAGCACGCCTTGCTGGCGGCCGCGCAGCAGCGCCAGGATGCGGTGCGAGGGCAGGGTGCGCAGCGGCTCGTTGAAGTCGAACCAGTCGCGGAAGTTGGCGCCTTCGGTTTCCTTGCCCTCGATCATCTTGGAGTACACCAGGCCGGTGGACCACAGGTGCTCGCGCATGTCGGCCAGCAGGTCGGCGTTTTCGGCGTAGCGTTCGGCCAGGATGTCGCGCGCGCCATCGAGCGCCGCCTTGGCGTCGTTGATGGCGGCTTCGGGATTGAGGTATTGCGCGGCCAGCGCGGCGGGATCGCAGGCGGGATCGGCCAGGATGGCGTCGGCCAGCGGTTCGAGGCCGGCTTCGCGGGCGATCTGGGCGCGCGTGCGGCGCTTTGGTTTGTAGGGCGCGTACAGGTCTTCCAGGCGCTGCTTGGTGTCGGCCGTGGCGATTTCCTGCTGCAGCTCGGGCGTCAGCTTGCCTTGCTGCGAAATGGATTCCAGGATGGCGCCGCGGCGTTCTTCGAGCTCGCGCAGGTAGCCCAGACGGACTTCCAGGTTGCGCAGCACGGTGTCGTCCAGGCCGCCGGTCGCTTCCTTGCGGTAGCGGGCGATGAAGGGCACGGTGGCGCCGTCATCCAGCAGTTCCACCGCCGCAGCGATCTGGGAGGCGCGGGCGCCCAACTCGGTGGCGAGCTGAGCGACGATGCGGGCGTTGTCGACGCCGGTGGCGACGTTCGTGATAGTGGAAGTTTCAGACATCTCTATACGACGGCAAAAAGGGAAAACGAGGGGCGGATTGTGCCATAAGCCGTTGTTACGGAACGTGGCCGAAGTGACTGATCCGTCCCTCTGCCAAGGGCATTGCGGCAGGCCGCAAGCAGGAAACCGGCGCGCCAGCGGGTATCATTTGGGGCCCTACATTAGGCTGCTGTAATGCTGGACCTGGACATATCCGAATTCTTTGACGAGGACGGGCCGCTGGCCACGGCCTTGCCCGGCTACAAGCCGCGTCCATCGCAGGTGGAACTGTCGCAGGCCATTGGCCAGGCCATCCAGGACCGCGCCACGCTCGTGGCCGAAGCCGGCACCGGCATCGGCAAGACCTGGGCCTATCTTGTACCCGCCTTCATCCAGGGCGGCAAGGTGCTCATTTCCACCGGCACACGCACGCTGCAAGACCAGCTTTTCGCGCGCGATCTGCCGCGCGTGCGCGCCGCGCTGGCTGCACCCGTCACGGCCGCGCTGCTCAAGGGCCGCGGCAACTACGTGTGCCATTACCACCTCGAACGCCTTCAGGGCGACGAGCGCGCGCTCAAGTCCCGCTCCGAAATCCAGCAGCTGCGCCAGATCCAGGTGTTCGCAGGCATCTCCAAAACGGGCGACCGCAGCGACCTCGCGCAGGTGCCCGAAGACGCCGACATCTGGCAACGCGTCACGTCCACCCGCGAGAACTGCCTGGGCCAGGAATGCCCGCGCATCCGCGATTGCTTTGTCGTCAAGGCGCGCCGCCAGGCGCAGGAAGCCGACGTCGTCGTGGTCAACCATGCGCTCTTCATGGCGGACTTGATGCTGCGCGAAGAGGGCGTCACGGACCTCCTGCCTGAAGCCGACACCGTCATCTTCGACGAAGCCCATCAATTGCCGGACACCGCCACGCGCTTTCTGGGCAGCAGCGTATCCACGCACCAGTTGATGGACTTCGGCCGCGCGCTGGAAGTCGCGGGGCTGGCCTATGCGCGCGAAGCCGCTAAATGGAGCGACGTCAGCCGTCACATCGAAACCGCCGCGCGCGAGTTGCGGCTGGTCTGTGCGCCGCTCGACAAGATGCCGGGGCGCAAGGCCACATTCGAGGCCATCCCCAACCCCGAGGAATTCGACGAGGCGCTGCTGTCGCTGCGCGAAGCCATCGACAGCGCCACCAAGGCGCTGGGCGCCGTCGCCGAAAAGCATCCGGATCTGCTCGCGGCTGCGCGCATGGGCGCGGAGATTTCGGTCAAGCTCAAGCGCTGGGCCACGCCCGGGCGCAGCAGCGGCGCGCACGACGACGAAGGCTGGGGCCGCGACGATCAGGCCCCCGTACAGAGCCCGCTGGGCGACGGTCCGTCCACGCCCGCGGCATTGCTTGAAGGCGCCGCGCAGGCCGAACAATGGACGGGCCCGGCCGTGCGCTGGGTCGAACACGGCCTGCATCACGTGCGGCTGCATTCGGCGCCGCTGTCCGTGGCGCAGGCGTTCTCCAAGTTCCGCAAGCCCGGCCAGGCCTGGATCATGACCTCGGCCACGCTGTCGATCAACGGCGAATTCACGCACTTCACCAGCCAGCTCGGCCTGGATACCGCCCGCACCGGCAAATGGGAGTCGCCGTTCGACTACCCCGAGCAAGCGCTGCTGTTCGTGCCGCGCGGCATGCCTGAACCGCAATCGCCCCAATTCCTGGAACGGTTCGTCCAGACGCTGATGCCGCTGCTTGAGGCCAGCCCGGGCGGCACGCTGGTGCTCTGTACGACGCTGCGCGCCGTCGACAAGGTTGCCAACCTGCTGGCCGACGCCTTCGACGACGCGGGTCATGACTGGCCGCTGCTCAAGCAGGGCGAGGGCACTCGCCGCGATCTGCTGGACCGCTTCTGCAAGCTCAAGCATCCGGTGCTGGTCGGCAGCGCCAGCTTCTGGGAAGGCATCGACCTGCCGGGCGACGTGCTGACGCTGGTGGCGATCGACAAGCTGCCGTTCGCGCCGCCGGACGATCCCGTCATCGAGGCCCGCCTGCGCGCCTGCCGGGCGCAGGGCGGCAATCCGTTTGCCGAATACCAGTTGCCCGAAGCCGCGATCTCGCTCAAGCAGGGCGCGGGCCGGCTTATCCGTACCGAATCCGATTGGGGCGTGCTGATGGTGGGCGACGCGCGGCTGGTGGAAAAGCCGTACGGCAAGCGCCTGTGGCGCGGCCTGCCGCCGTTTGCGCGCACACGCGAACTGGAAGAGGTGCTGGCGTTCTACCGGCGTAAACGCGGACCGGACGACGCGTCGCTCGGGGGGGGGGGGGGGGGGGGGGGGGGGGGG
>NZ_JAKRML010000037.1:0-67030 GCF_022346505.1 Achromobacter sp. ACRQX | reverse complement strand
ATCGGGGAATCATGGCGGTGTGGGGGCGGGGCCGAAGACGGCGACCCGCGAATCCGGTGGTTGACGACGATTCCACTATAGGAATGCCGCCGTAAATCCTGCCGATAAATGCGGGGGCGCAGTATAAAAACGGCGTCAACGGCCGCGGCGTTTCAGAACGTCTTGGTCACCGACAGGAGGCCCGTGGCGCGGCCCATGTCACGGCCGCGCGTGTTGGTGTAGACGGCGCGGTCGGCGTTGGTGTCCAGATAGGCCAGCGAGACCGACAGCCCCTGCCCGAGGTCCTTGGTCACGCCCAGCTTCCAATCCGTGTAGGAGCCGTTATCCACATTGCGCACGATCTGGCGGCCCGCATGAACGTTGATGACGAGCCCCCAGACGCCGGTATCGAAGTTGCCCGACAGGTCAAAGTACTGGCTGTACTTGCTGTCGGCAAAGCCGAACAGGTTGGTCAGCGCAAGTGAGTACTTGAACATCACCGGGCCGTAGCCGATGCCGGCGTAGAGTTCGGTGGTGTCGGGGCTGGTGTAGCCGGACGGATAGTCGCCCGGGTAGTAGTACTGCAGCACGCCCAGGTCGACGGGCACGTTGTCCGTGAGGTTGCCCTTGTAGCCGCCGTAGAAGTCCATCTCGACGGGCGCGGACACGTCGCTGTTGCTGTCGTTCAGCCAGCTGATGCTGGAGTTCCAGTTGCCCAGGTAGAAGCCGCTGGCGTGCGTGAGGTCGAAGCCGCCCTGGATGGCGGGCTGGTTGTTGGTCTGCATGAGGCCGCGATAGCGGTACTGGCTGGCGAGCGTCACATTGGCCGTCAGCGAGTACGGCGATGCGGCATCGGCGGCGCTGGGGGCGTCGGCGGCCTGTGCCACGGGAATGAGGGAAAGCAGCGCCAGTGCTGCGAGGGTGGTGCGGGGCATGTGGAGCCTCCTGGTGTTGAGCGGACCGCAACAATAGGAGGATCGGCATAAAGCGCGAGACAAGACTCGCGCCCTGCGCGTAAAGCGCGTATCAAAAAGCGGGTTTTGAAATGGCGTCTATCGAAGCCGGCGTTGAATGCGTCTGCTCAGCCCGCGAAGCGATAACCTACCCCGATCTCCGTCAGCAGGAACACCGGTTGCGCCGGGTCGGCCTCGAGCTTCTGGCGCAGATGACCCATGTAGATCCGCAGGTAGTGATTGCTTTCGACATGGGACGGCCCCCACACCTGCCGCAACAGCTCGCGGTGCGTCATGACCTTGCCGCGATGAGCCAGCAGCGCGGCGAGCAGGCGGTACTCCATGGCGGTCAGGTGCACGTGCTGGCCAGCGCGTTCGACCACGCGCCGCGAGAAGTCCACGCGCACGTCGCCAAACGTGATCTCAGCCGCATTGCCCGCGCCGCCGCGGCCATGCCGGCGCAGCAGCACGCGCAGGCGCGCCAGCAGTTCGCTCACGCCGAAAGGCTTGGCCAGATAATCGTCGGCGCCCGCGTCCAGCGCCGCCACCTTGTCGGCCTCGGCGCTGCGTGCGGACAGCACCAGCACCGGCACCTCGGTCCAGCTGCGCAGCTCGCGGATCAGGGTCATGCCGTCGTCGTCGGGCAGGCCAAGGTCGAGCACGATCGCGTCCGGCTGGCGGGTGCCCGCCTCGATCAGGCCGCGCTTGACCGTGTCGGCCTCGTGCACCACGCAGCCTTCGCTTTCCAGCGCCTGGCGGACGAACCGCCGGATGTTGGCGTCGTCTTCGATGATGAGGACTACGGGCTGAAAATCGAACATGTCGCGGACTCAGGCGGTTTCGGGTTGGATTGAGGGCGGGGCGCCCAGCGGCAGGCTGAAGACGAACTGCGCGCCGCTGGCCTGGCCCGGCGCGTGTTCGACCCAGATGCGGCCGTGATGGGCGGCGACGATGGCTTCGCACACGGCCAGGCCCAGGCCGACGCCGGGCGTGGCGGACTCGCGTTCGCCGCGCGTGAATTTTTCGAAGATGCGGCGCTCGGCGCCCGGCGCGACGCCCGGACCGTTGTCGGTGATGGCCACGCGCATTTCGGCATGGTGCGGCACAGACATTTGCGTTTCAGCCGTGTGCACTTCGGCCTCGTGCATCCCGGCCTCGCGTACCCCGTCTTCATGCACGTAGGCATGGATGCGCAACGTGCTGCCGGCCGGCGTGTACTTGGCCGCATTCTCCAGCAGGTTGCACAGCACGCGTTCGATCAGCACGCCGTCGCACTCCACCAGCGGCAGTGCCGACAGGGGCGAAACGTCGACCTTGCGGCCCGCCAGCGGTTCGCGCATGGCCGCCAGCGCGGCGCCGACCAGCTCCTCGATGGATTGCCACTCCATACGCAGCGGCGCGTCTCGGCTTTGCAGCCGCGCCATGTCCAGCAGGTTGACGACCAGTGCGTGCATGCGCTGCGCCTGATCGCGCATGGCGCGCACGGTGTCCTGCACGCCGTCGGGCAGCGCGTGCTGCTGGCGCATCAGCGTATCGGTCATGCCGACCAGGCTGGTCAGCGGCGTGCGCAGGTCGTGCGACACCGCGGCAAGCAGTGAGTTGCGCAGCTTTTCGGATTCCATGCTGACCACGGCCTGCTGCGCGACTTCCACGTAATGCAGGCGTTCCAGCGCAATGGCGATGAGCGTGGCGTAGGCCTCGACCTGGCGGCGCGTGTCGGGATTTGCGTAGAGGCTGCGGCGGGGGGCATCCAGCACCAGCACGCCGCGCGTGCGCATGGGCGCCTTGAGCGGCAGGTACAGCAACGCGCTGTCCGACAGGGTGGCGGTGCCCGCGCCTGCAGGCTGGCCGTGGTCGTACACCCACTGCGCCAGCGCCGATTCCGGAGCGGTCGTGTCGCCGCTTTCGGGCGAGGTGAGTTTCAAGCGGTCGTCCAGGCCCAGGATGTAAAGCGAGCAGCGCGCGCCGAACGTGGCATGCACGAACGAGCCGGCGAGCGCGACGATCTGCTCGGGCAGCAGGGCGGACGACAGTTCGCGCGCGAATTCGTACAGGCTGCGCGCATCGGCCTCGCGCTTGACCGAGGCCTGCGCCTGCAGCCGCAGGCCGGCGGTAAGTTGGCCGATCAGCAGCCCCACGCCCAGCAGCACGCCGAAGGTCAGCAGATACTGCACGTCGGACACGGCGAACGACGACAGCGGCTGCACGAAGAAAAAGTCGAACAGTCCCACGCTGACGACGGACGCCAGCGCGGCGGGCCCGCGCCCGTGGCGCAGCGCCACTGCGGCCACCGCCAGCAGAAAGAGCATGACGATGTTGGTCTGGTGCAGCGTCGGGAACGCAAGCGCCGACAGCGCCGTGGCCACCGCGCAATAGCACAGCGCCCACGCATAACCTGCAAGCGGCCGCGCCCCGCGTTCGTCATCGGACGGGCGGGCGCGGCGGCCCAGCGTGAACGGGTCGCGTCCGGGCGGCGCCTGCGCGGGCAGGGGCGGCGCGCCCAGCCGGATGATGTCGATCTCCGGGCAGCCGGCGGCCAGCATGTCGGCAAAGCTGTGGCGCCGCCACAGCCATCCCGGCGACATGACGGCGGTAAGCAGCGCGGTCAGCGACAGCCGCAACCGCTGCCAGCCGCCCGCGCGGGTCCGGCCCACGATCGCCTTGGTGATGTTGTGGCGGCGGACGTAGCGGACGACGGCATCGACCATGTCGCCACCCGCCAGCGTCTCGGTGCGCGCGCCCAGCGCGTCGGCCAGCGCCAGGCTGTGCTGCAGCCGCTCGACGTCGGCCGCCGCGGGCGGCGCGGCGCGCGGCGTGTCGATGGTGACGACGTGCAGATCGCAATCGAGCTGCTGGCTCATGCGATGGGCGCTGCGGATCACGTAGTCGGCGTCGGTATCGGACCCGACGCAGGCGACGATGGCTTCGCGCGTGCGCCACACCGAATCTATGGCGCGGTCGCGGCGATAGGCCTGCACGTCGTCGTCCACGTGCTCGGCGGTGCGGCGCAGCGCCAGTTCGCGCAGCGCGATCAGATTGCCCTTGCGAAAGAAATTGCGGGCCGCGTGGCGCGCCTGTTCGGGCAGGTAGACCTTGCCTTCCTTCAGACGGCGCAGCAGTTCGTCGGCCGACAGGTCGACCAGCATGACCTCATCGGCCGCGTCGAACACGTCGTCGGGCACCGTTTCCCAGACGCGCACGCCGGTGATGCTGCCGACGGCCTCGTTCAGGCTGTCCAGATGCTGCACGTTCAGTGTCGTCCAGACGTCGATGCCGGCCGCCAGCAGTTCCTGGATGTCCTGCCAGCGCTTGGCGTGACGCGAACCCGGGGCGTTGGAATGGGCCAGCTCGTCGACCAGCACGAGCGCGGGGCGGCGCAGCAGGGCGCCGGCCAGGTCGAACTCTTTGAGGGTGTGACCGCGGTAGGCCACGTCCTTGAGCGGCAGGACCGGCAGGCCGTCGAGCAGCGTGGCGGTCTCGCGGCGGCCATGGGTTTCGACGATGCCGGCGAGCACGTCCGTGCCCTGCGCCGCCTGGGCGCGCGCCGCGGCCAGCATGGCGTAGGTCTTGCCCACGCCGGCCGACGACCCGAAGTACACGCGCAGCTTGCCGCGCTCCGCCTGGCGCTCGGCGGCGTCCAGGGTCTTCAATAGCGCGTCCGGATCGGGACGCTCGCCAGCGATGTCAGCCATGAACGCGCAAGGGAGGGGAGGAAACGGCTGGCAATACTATACGCCGCCGCATCAGCGCGCCACGCGCAGCTTGTCCAGCGCCAGGTTCAGCGTCAGCACGTTGACGGCGGGGTCGCCCAGCACGCCCAGCGACGGGGCGGCGGTGTGCGCCCGGATCAGCGCATCGACCTCGCCACGCGGCAGGTTGCGGGCGCGCGCCACGCGGTCGGCCTGGTACGCCGCGGCCGCCGGACTGATGTGCGGATCCAGCCCGCTGCCCGATGAGGTGATCAGGTCGACCGGAACGGGCGCGGCATTGTCCGGGTCTGCCGCTTTCAGGGCCGCGATGCGCGCTTCGATGGCCTCGGCCAGCGCGGGGTTGCGCGGGCCGAGATTCGAGCCGCCGGAGGCCGCCGCGTTGTACGGCATGGGCGCCGTGGCCGACGGGCGGCCCCAGAAGTATTGCGGCGAGGTGAACGATTGGCCGATCCATTCCGAACCGATCACCTTGCCGTCCTGCTCGATCAGCGAGCCGGCGGCTTGGTGCGGGAATACGGCGGACGCGATGCCGGTGGTCAGGAAGGGATACGCCAGGCCGGTGACGAGCGACAGCGCGGCGAAGAGGGTCAGCGCGGGGCGCAGGAGGCCGCCTTGGCGCGGCGTGGAAGTTGTGGAGGTCATGAGGAATTCCTTTGCATTGTGGTGGCTTGGATGGCGTCAGGCGTTACCCGCTACACCCAGCCCAGCGCGGCCAGCACCATGTCGACCAGCTTGATGCCGGCAAACGGCACCAGGAGGCCGCCCAGGCCGTAGATGAGGAGGTTGCGGCGCAGGAGCACCGAGGCGCCGAGCGGGCGGTAGCGCACGCCCTTCAAGGCCAGCGGGATCAGCACCACGATGATCAGCGCGTTGAAGATCACGGCCGACAGGATCGCCGAGGACGGCGTGGCAAGACCCATGATGTTCAGCACGTCGAGCTGCGGATAGACCGTGGCGAAGGCGGCGGGGATGATGGCGAAGTATTTGGCGACGTCGTTGGCCACGCTGAACGTGGTCAACGCGCCGCGCGTCATCAGCATCTGTTTGCCGATCTCGACGATCTCGATGAGCTTGGTCGGGTTGGAATCCAGGTCCACCATGTTGCCCGCTTCCTTGGCGGCTTGCGTGCCGGAGTTCATCGCCACCGCCACGTCGGCCTGCGCCAGCGCGGGTGCGTCGTTGGTGCCGTCGCCGGTCATCGCGACCAGACGGCCTTCCGACTGGTAGTTGCGGATGAGCTTGAGCTTGGCCTCGGGCGTGGCTTCGGCCAGGAAGTCATCCACGCCCGCTTCGGCCGCGATGGACGCGGCGGTCAGCTTGTTGTCGCCGGTGATCATCACGGTCTTGATGCCCATGCGGCGCAGCTCGGCGAAGCGCGACTGGATGCCGGGCTTGACGATGTCCTTGAGCTCGACCACGCCCAGCGCGCGGTTGCCGTCGCTGACCATCAGCGGCGTGCTGCCGCGGCGGGCTACGTCTTCGGCCAGGCGCAGGGCCTCGGCCGGCACGGTGGTGCCCTGCGCGGCAAGCCAGGCCTGGATCGCGTCGACCGCGCCCTTGCGGATCTTGCGTTCGCCCAGGTCGATGCCGCTCATGCGCGATTGCGCGGTGAACGGCACGAACTCGACGCCGGTCATGCGCGGGGCCGGCGCATGGATGGCCTTGTCCGCCAGCGCCACGATGCTGCGGCCTTCCGGCGTCTCGTCGGCCAACGACGCAAGGCGTGCGGCGTCCGCCAGTTCGCGCGCGGACACGCCGGGCGCGGGCAGGAAGGTGGAGGCCTGGCGGTTGCCGAAGGTGATGGTGCCGGTCTTGTCCAGCAGCAGCACGTCGACGTCGCCGGCCGCTTCGACGGCGCGGCCCGAGGTGGCGATCACGTTGGCGCTCATCATGCGGCTCATGCCCGCCACGCCGATGGCGGACAGGAGGCCGCCGATGGTGGTGGGGATCAGGCAGACCAGTAGCGCGACCAGCACGGTCACCGTGACCGCCGCGCCGCCGCCGGCTGCCGAGACGGCATACAGCGAGAAGGGCATCAGCGTGACGACGACCAGCAGGAAGACCACGGTCAGACCCACCAGCAGAATGGTCAGCGCCAGCTCGTTGGGCGTCTTCTGGCGCTTGGCGCCTTCGACCATCGAGATCATCCGATCCAGGAAGCTCTCGCCGGGATCGGCGGCGATGCGCACGAAGATCCAGTCCGACAGCACGCGCGTGCCGCCGGTGACGGACGAGAAATCGCCGCCCGACTCGCGAATGACGGGCGCGGATTCGCCGGTGATGGCGCTTTCGTCGACCGAGGCCACGCCAGCGATGACCTGGCCGTCGCCGGGCACCGTGTCGCCGGCTTCGACCAGGACGACGTCGCCGCGGCGCAGCAGGCCTGACGGTTGGCTGACCGCCTGGCCGCGCCATTGCGCGGGGTCGGCATCAGCCGCATCGGCGTCGCGAAAGCCTTGGAGCAGGCGCGCGTCGATGGTGGTGCGCAGGCCGCGCAGCGTGGCCGCCTGCTGCTTGCCGCGGCCTTCGGCCAGCGCCTCGGCAAAGTTGGCGAACAGCACGGTGAACCAAAGCCACACGGTGATACCCAGGATGAATCCCGGCGGCGCTTCGGCCTGCCCGCGCAGGGCCATGATCCACAGCACGGTGGTGAGCAGGCTGCCCACGTAGACCACGAACATCACGGGGTTCTTGAGCTGCGCGGCGGGCGACAGCTTGCGCAGGCTGTCGACGATGGCGGGGCCGACCAGTGCGCGGGACCACATGCCGAACGCGGGCGCCGCCTCGGGGCCGGCTGCGACGGGGCGGGCCGCGTCAGGCCGGGCCGCGCCAGGCCGGGCCGCGTCAGGCCGGGCCGCGTCAGGCTGAGCCGTGACAGGCTGCGCGCCCGCAGCGGGCGCCCGGGCCACGCTGCCGCCCGAGCTGGTTGTTTCCATTTCAATCTTGGCCATGTTCTTTCCTAGCCTGTTGCATCAGGGTTGCAGGTGTTCCGCGACCGGGCCGAGGGCCAGTGCGGGCACATAGGTGAGGGCGCCGACCAGCAGCACCGCGCCGATCAGCAGCGTCACGAAGAGCGGGCCGGTGGTCGGCATGCTGCCGGGGCCGGCGGGCAGCCGGCGCTTGGCGGCCAGCGAACCGGCCATCGCCAGCACGGCAACGATCACGGCGAACCGGCCGAACCACATCGCGATGCCCAGCAGCACGTTGTAGAAGGGCGTGTTGGCCGACAGCCCGGCGAAGGCGCTGCCGTTGTTGTTGGCGGCCGACGAAAGCGCGTAGAGGATTTCCGAGAAGCCGTGGATGCCCGGATTGAGCACGCCGGCCTGGCCCGCCGTCACGGACACGGCCAGCGCCGTGCCGCCCAGCACGAGCAGCGGGGTGGCCAGGATGACGATGGAAACCATCTTCATGTCGAAGGCCTCGATCTTCTTGCCCAGGTACTCGGGTGTGCGCCCGATCATCAGCCCGGCGATGAAGACGCCCAGGATCGCAAAGGCCAGCATGCCGTACAGCCCCGAGCCCACGCCGCCGTACACGACTTCGCCCAACTGCATCAGCAGCATGGGCGACAGGCCGCCCATCGCCGACAGCGAGTCGTGCATGCCGTTCACCGCGCCGCAGGAGGCAGCGGTGGTGACCGTCGCAAACAGCGAGGTGGCGGCGATGCCGAAGCGCGTCTCCTTGCCTTCCATGTTGCCGCCGGGCGTCACGGCCCCGGCCTGGACGGCCATCGGATTGGGCTGCTGCTCGAAGTACGCGGTGGATAGCGCGAAGACGGCAAACAGCGCCGTCATCGCCGCCAGGATCGCGATGCCCTGGCGCCGGCTGCCCACCATCTCGCCGAAGGTGAAGCACAGGGCGGCGGGGATGGCCAGGATCGCCAGCATCTGCAGGAAGTTCGACAGGGGCGTGGCGTTTTCAAAAGGGTGCGCCGAGTTGGCGTTGAAAAAGCCGCCGCCGTTGGTGCCCAGCAGCTTGATCGCTTCCTGCGACGCCACCGGTCCCATGGCAATCGTCTGTGTGCGCGTCGTGACCGGGTCGGTGACCGCCGCGCCGGCTGCGTCCAGCACGGGCTGGCCCTGCGCGTCCAGGCGCGGTGCGTCGTAGCGCACCGCTTCGACCGTCTGCACTTCCTGGTAGGCGCTGAAGTTCTGGATCACGCCCTGGCTGACCAGCGTCACCGCCAGGACCAGCGATAAGGGCAGCAGCACATACAGCGTGCAACGGACCATGTCGGCCCAGAAGTTGCCCACCGTGGCCGAACAGTGCCGCGCCAGTCCGCGGATCAGCGCGAACAGCACGGCAATGCCGGTCGCGGCGGACACGAAGTTCTGCACCGTCAGCGCCAGCATCTGCGTCAGGTAGCTCATCGTGGATTCGCCGGCATAGCCCTGCCAGTTGGTGTTGGCGACGAAGCTGATGGCGGTGTTCAGCGCCGAATCGGGCGACACGGCGCCCAGGCCCGCGGGGTTCAGCGGCAGCAGCCCCTGCACGCGTTGCAGCGCGTAGACGGCGGCAATGCCCACCAGGTTGAAGACCAGCACGGCGGCGGCATAACGCTTCCAGCCCATTTCTGCCTGCGGGTCGATGCCCGCCAGCCGGTAGATGCCGCGCTCGATCGGCCGGCCCCAGGCGGTCAGCCGGGATCGGCCGTCTTCCATGGCGATGCGGATGTAGCGGCCCAGGATGGGCGCGATCGCAAGCAGGACTGCCACGTACAGGATCAGCAGTCCAACGAATTCGGGGGTCATCAGAATTTCTCCGGTTTGAACAGCGCGACCAGCAGGTACACGAACAGGAATGCGGCCGTCAGGCCGCTCAGCCAGTAGAGCCAGCTCATGGCTGGTCTCCGGCCGACAATGCGTCGCAGAACCGGACAAGGGCCCAAGTCAGCCCGGCCATCACGGTGAAGATGGCGATATAAATGAGATCCACGTTTTTTCTCCCCGGGAGGCTTGCTCCCTTCGAACAGGCCTGCGCGGCAGAAAGCGGATGCGCGCCGGGCAGGCGAGGTGACCCTTCAGGACACCGGCAGGTTACGGAGCGGGGGGTAAAAACGGGGTATAGCTTGGCGAGCGGGGTGTAAACGGCGCGTAAAGATGATCTGGAATGCTGTGGGTTCCATGCCCGGAATCGGGCTCTTCGCGATGCACGGACTTGGACGGCCAGCGCCATCGGCCATGATCACTAACTGAGCACTGCTCAAGAATTAGGCGGTACGATGGGCCGATTTGCCGGAAAAATCCCAATATTTAGTACGGCGACCCCAAAATGCACTCATATGGTGCATGGAATATGTAAATGAATGCTCCGTCTTAGGGCATTCCCCTAGTGTGGCATTCCCGCATCTGGTGCAGAATCTCTTCCCATGCAGGTGAGGAGACAAAGCCCTGCATGGGCAAATACCGGCGGCACCGGTACATAAAAAAAGTAAAGCAGTACTCAAAAAAAGCAAACGCACAACGGCTGGCACCAGGAAGTGCCAGCCGTTGTCGCATAAAAAGCCGGCAAATCAAGCTTCAGGGCTTTTCAAGCGCTGCGTTTGGCGATATTCAGATGGGATCTGCTCATCCACGCTATGCCGCAAACGCGCCTTACTCCGTCCCGGACATCCATCACGCCCTACTGGCGTCGCAATCTGCGGCTGATCGTGCTGCTGCTCGCCGTCTGGGCGGCGCTGACCTTCATCCCCTCGTACTTCGCACGCAGCCTCTCCTTCGACTTCATCGGTTGGCCCTTCGCCTTCTGGATGGCCGCCTATGGCGCTCCGCTGGCCTACCTGATCATCATCGCCGTCTACGCCCGGGTCATGAATCGCGCCGATGAGCGCGCCGACGAAACCGGGGAGCCGCGCTGATGCCGTTTTTCACCGGAGACACTCCGCAGGAGTTCCGCATCCGGCTGCGGCGCATCTATGTGCTGTACACGGCCGGCTTCGCGCTGATGATCCTGCTGATGGCGCTGGCCGAGATCCTGGGCATGCCGCGCAACTGGATCGGCTATGTGTTCCTGCTGGTCACCGTCAGCCTGTACGCCGGCATCGGCATCGTCTGCCGCACGTCCGACCAGGTCGAATACTACGTCGCCGGCCGGCGCGTGCCGGCCATCTACAACGGCATGGCGACGGCGGCCGACTGGATGTCGGTGGCTTCCTTCATCGGCGTGGCGGGCACGCTGTACCTGACCGGCTACGGCGGGCTGGCCTACATCATGGGCTGGACGGGCGGGTACGTGCTGGTGGCGATGCTGCTGGCGCCGTACCTGCGGCGCTTCGGCCAATACACCATTCCCGATTTCATGGGCGCGCGCTACGGCGGCAACCTGCCTCGGTTGGCGGGGGTCTTCTGCGCCATTCTGTGCTCGTTCACGTATCTGGTGGCCCAGATCTACGGCGTGGGCATCATCACCACCCGGATGACCGGCATCTCGTTCGAACTGGGCATCTTCGTGGCGCTAGGCGGCATGCTGGTGTGTTCGTTCCTGGGGGGCATGCGCGCGGTCACGTGGACACAGGTCGGGCAGTACATCATCCTGGTGATCGCGTATCTCGTGCCGGTGATCTGGCTGTCGGTCAAGCACACCAACATGCCGTTGCCGCAACTGTCGGGTGGGGCCGTGCTGCAGCAGGTGACCGAAAAAGAGGTCTACCTGCAGAACGATCCTTCGGAGATCGAGGTGCGCAGGATCTGGCAGCAGCGCGCCGACGAAATGGCGCGCCGTCTGCAGGCGCTGCCCGAGTCGTGGACGCTGGAAAAGGACAAGCTGCGCAGCCGGCTGGCCCAGTTGAACGCGGGCGATGCGCCCATGGTCGAGATCCGGTCGGCCGAGCGCGAACTGGCCGCCTATCCGCCGACCGTCGAGGATGCGCGCGCCACGTGGTCGCAGGCCAAGGCGACCTTCGAGGCCCGAGCCGCGCCGCCCACGCCACATGCCGAGCCGTTCCCCGCGAAGGACGCCGAGGAACGCAGCAACATGCGCATCAACTTCCTGGCGATGGTGCTGTGCCTGATGCTGGGCACCGCGGGCATGCCGCACATCCTGATGCGCTCCTACACGACGCCGTCCGTCATCGAGGCGCGCAAATCGGTGTGCTGGTCGCTGCTGTTCATCCTGCTGTTGTATTTCATGGCGCCCGCGCTGGCGCTGCTGGTCAAGTTCGAGATCTACACGCAGGTCGTTGGATCGAACTTCCTCAGCCTGCCCAACTGGGTGCATGCCTGGAGCGCGGTCGACACCAACCTGCTCGACGTCAGCGACATCAATCGCGACGGCGTCGTGCAGCTCAGCGAAATCAGCATGGGGGCGGACGTGGTGGTGCTGGCCATGCCAGAGATCGGCGGGCTGCCTTACGTGATTTCGGGGCTGGTTGCTGCGGGCGGGCTGGCGGCGGCGTTGTCCACGGCCGACGGTCTCCTGCTGACGCTGTCCAATTCGCTGTCGCACGACATGTGGTACCGGGTCGTGTCGCCGCGGATGTCGGCGGCGCGCCGGGTGATGGTGTCCAAGATCCTGCTGCTGGTGGTGGCGTTTGGCGCGGCGTGGGTCGCGGCGCGCAAGCCGGCGGACATCCTGTTCATGGTGTCGGCCGCGTTTTCGTTTGCGGCCTCGTCGTTCTTTCCGGCGCTGGTCATGGGCGTGTTCTGGAGGCGCGCGAACAAATGGGGCGCTACGCTGGGCATGGCGGCCGGGCTGGCCGTGACGTTCGCCTATATGACGCATACGCATCCGTGGCTGCGGGAGTCGGTGCTCGGCATCGCCCGCACGCAACCGGTGGATCTGTGGTGGGGCATCCAGCCTATCGCGGCGGGTGTGTTCGGTGCGCCCGTGGCGTTCCTGACGATCGTGGTGGTGTCGCTGCTGACGCCGCCGCCTGACCGGGCCACGTTGGCGCTGGTGGATTACCTGCGCAATCCGGACGTGCGTCACCCGCAGCCGGACAACACCTAGGGGGCGGGGCAGGCGGCCGGACTGCGGTCTTGGGTATCGGCGCAGGCTGCCCAGGCGGCGCCGGGCATCGCCTGCAACAGCGTCAGGACCTGACCCGGCGCCCATAGCCATTGCACACCGCCGGGCGCGCGGCCCGCTGCCTTCCAGATACGTTGGCGGGCGTCGGCGCTAAGGTCGAAGCGCCCATTGGCGCCGCTGTTGCCGCTGGCCAGCACGGACGAAGGATCGCGCTTGGCGTCGTAGACATCGGCGTCGCCACGCGGCTGCACGATGGCCCAGTCGTAGTGGTAGAAGTCCAGCGCCGGCGGCTGCCAGTTGGGGCTGGGCAAGACGAGGATCGGGTGTTCGCCCTGGACTGCGCGATACGGCAATGCCGCCTGCGCGCCCAGGCCGTCTTCAGTGTTGCGGACCGGCCGCAGGTAGCGCTGGGCGGCTCCGCCTTTTGCGTCATGCACGATGACCTCGTTCGCCTCGCCGGTTTCGGGCGCGTGGCGGATGGTCCGTAACAGGCGGCCTGCGGCGTCATGCACGTAGCGCACTTGCGGGCGCGTGGCGCCGTCGCAGGCGCCGTCGGCCAGTTCCGCCAGCCAGCCATTGGCGTCGTAACGCAGGCAATGCCGCACCGGGCGATTCTGCCGGCCGTCCCAGGCGCGGGAGCGGAGGTCATAGCCGGTCAGCCTGCCGGCCGCGTCGTACCGAAAGCGGGTTTCGTTGTCTGGCGGCGGCAGGGCGGGGCCGGGCTGGGCGCGCGCCTCATCCACCGTGTGCGGGTTGTATTGGGCAATGCCGCAAAGATGCTGGCGGCCGTCTACGCCGCGTTCGAAGCGCAGCACGGTGACGCCGATGCGCGCGCCGGGTTCGGCTGCATAGACGGACCAGTCCACGCGTTCGGCCCAGAGGATCGGCGTGGCGCGCGGACCGTCTGGCACCTGGACAGGGGGCAGCCAGCTCCGGACGCGGGAACCGTCTTTGCCCAGCAACGTGTTGGTGTCGTCGAGCCGGACGTCGGCGACGACGGTCAACTTGTCGCCCGCAGCCAGCGGCTGGCACAGGGCCAGCGCAAGCCCCGGCGCCGCGGAAAGCGCGGCAAGGGCAAGCAGGCGCAGGACGAAATCAGTTCGCGGCATTGTGCAGCCATGCAACGAGGCCCCACAACTCGGCGCTGACACCGCCCAGCCTCAGCGTCCCGTCGCGCGACTCCATCAGCAGGAAGGGATAGGCCTTGCGCTCGAGCGTGCCGGCGGGCGGCAGCCGGTAGGGGGTGAAGTGGCCGGACGACAGCAGATAGGTGTTGGTCATGTCGCCAACATCCACGTGCAGGTACCAGACGATCAGATCCGTGCCCCTGAACGCGGCATCGGATTCGGGATACGTGCCGCCTTGGCCGGCGGGAATGCCGCTGGCCAGCACGCCCAGGAAGACCGAGCGCGGTCCGTATTGCGGGTGGTAGTCGCCATCGCTGTTGCGGCGGGTGAAGGCTTCGCGGATGAAGCCAGCGGCTCGCGAGCCGGGCACCACGGATTTGTCGAACATCGCATCGAGCTGCGCGTCGTTCAACGGGCCCCGCGCGGCGGCCAGCAGGTCCATGTCCTGCGTGAAGACGGTCAGCCAGGCCCGGTAGCGCTTGAGCTCGGCCGCGCGGTCAAAGTCGTGGGCGGATGCACTGCCGGCGAATAGGCAGGCCAGACACAGGAAGGACGCCAGCGCGCGGCGCAACGTGCCCTGCGCCAGGAAGCCCTGCGCCAAAAAGCACCGCGCGAGGACCCCGGCGACGGCCGTCAATGCGAGACGGACTTGGAGAAGACGTTCATCACCACCACGCCGGCGATGATGAGGCCGATGCCAATGAGCGCGGGCGTGTCCAGATGCTGCTTGAACAGAACCGCGCCCACGATGGAGATCAGCACGATGCCGACGCCGGACCAGATCGCGTAGGCAATGCCCACGGGGATCTCGCGCAGGGTCAGCGACAGGAAATAGAACGAGATCAGGTAGCCGAAGACGGTAATGACGGACGGCACCAGCCGCGTGAACCCTTCGGACCCCTTGAGGGCGCTGGTGGCGAAGATCTCGGCGACGATCGCCACGCCCAGGTACAGCCATTTCATTTGCGCGGACCCTCAGACTGCCGCAGCAGCACCAGCAGGGCGCCGGCGCCGCCTTCGCGTTCGGGCGCCTCGGAAAACGCCATGACCTCGGCCTTCTGGACCAGCCACGTGCGCGCCTTGTCCTTCAGGACCGGCTCAAGGCCTTCCGAGTTGTAGCCATTGCCGTGCACGATGCGCACGCAGCGGATGCCGTGTTCCTGGCATTCGTCCAGGAACGACAGCAGCGCATGCCGCGCCTGTTCGACACGCAATCCGTGCAGGTCGAGTTCAGCCCCCGCGCGCCATTGGCCGCGGCGCAGGTTGCGCGCGGTGTCGGGCGCCACGTCGCCGCGCACGAAGGCGGTGCCGCCTTCGGACAGCAGATGCGTGATCTCGCCGCCGTCCGAGACGCCGGCATCGGCGCGGCTGGGCGTTTCGCCCAGCGCGTTGGCGCGGCGCAGGGCGGGCGCGGGTTCCGCGGCGGGCTTGTGCGTGACGCGTTCCGTGTGCCGGATCGGCGTGACGGACTTCATCGAACGCTTGAACGCCGCCAGATCGTCCTCGGGGGGCGATGCCGCGCGCGCCGGCGCTGCCGCCGCCCGTTGCGGGGCGAGGGCGGCGCGCTCGCGCTCTTCCTGCAGGGCCTTCTTCAGGCGTTTCAGTTCCGCCACGCCGACCTTACTGCCCCGCATTCTCCAACCACCGTTGGGCGTCCAGGGCGGCCATGCAGCCCGTGCCGGCGCTGGTGATGGCTTGGCGGTAGACGTGATCCTGCACGTCGCCGGCGGCAAACACGCCGGGCACCGAGGTCATGGTGGCCATGCCGGACAGGCCGCTCTTGGTGACGATGTAGCCGTCCTTCATTTCGAGCTGGCCCTGGAAGATTTCCGTGTTGGGCTGGTGACCGATGGCGATGAACGCGCCGGTGACCGGCATGTCTTCGGTCGCGCCGGTGTCCACGTGGCGAACGCGCACGCCGGTCACGCCGCTGTCGTCGCCCAGCACTTCTTCCAGCGTGTGGAAGAGCTTCAGCTCCATGTTGCCGTTTTCGACCTTGCTCATCAGCTTGTCGACCAGGATGGGCTCGGCGCGGAACTTGTCGCGGCGGTGGATCAGGGTGACCTTGCGGCAGATGTTGGACAGGTACAGGGCTTCTTCGACGGCGGTATTGCCGCCACCGACCACGACCACGTCCTGGTTGCGGTAGAAGAAACCGTCGCAGGTGGCGCAGCCGGACACGCCGCGGCCCATGAAGGACTGTTCGGACGGCAGGCCCAGGTATTTGGCCGAGGCGCCGGTCGCGATGATCAGGGCGTCGCAGGTGTAGACCTTGCCGGTGTCGCCGGTCAGGGTGAAGGGACGCTTGGAGAGGTCGACCTTGGCGATGTGGTCGAACAGCATTTCAGTGTTGAAGCGTTCGGCATGCTTCTGGAAGCGCTGCATCAGGTCGGGGCCCTGCACGCCATCTGCGTCGGCCGGCCAATTGTCGACGTCCGTGGTGGTCATGAGCTGGCCGCCTTGGGCCAAACCTGTAACAAGAACAGGGTTAAGATTGGCGCGTGCCGCATAGACGGCCGCCGTGTAACCGGCGGGGCCGGAACCGAGTATCAAAACTTTAGCGTGCGTAGGCGTGGACATGGGCAGGTATCTTTAGGGTAACGCCCAATTATAATGAGCCGCATGCCGCGTATCTCGACTGCTTCTCCGCGCGCCTCGCGCAACACCCGCAACGGACCTTCGCCGCTGCAAACGCGCATTTCCGCGCTGTTGCGTGAAGCCCGCTGGATCCTCTTTGCCGCCCTGGCGGCCTGGCTTACCCTGGTGCTCGCCACCTGGAGCGCGTCCGACCCTGGCTGGTCGCACTCGGTTCCGGGCGATGTCGTGCGCAACCAGGGGGGACGCCTGGGCGCCTATCTGGCCGACATCCTCCTCTATCTATTCGGTTTTTCCGCCTGGTGGTGGGTCATCCTGCTGCTGCACCGCGTTCGCGCCGGTTACCGGCGGCTGGCCGCGCAGTTGCGCGTCGCCAACAGCAAGCAGCCCGAAGTGCTGCCGCGTGTCCATTGGGAAGAGGGCATCGGCTTCTTTCTGCTGATGGTGGGCTCGCTGGGCATGGAAGCCCTGCGCCTGGCCAGCCGCGGCACGCACCTGCCGGGCGCCTCGGAAACGTCCAGCGGCGCGGGCGGGGTCATCGGCCAGATGCTGGCCAGCCTGATCGGCAGCAGCATCGGCTTTACCGGCGCCACGCTGGCCTTCCTGGTCATGCTCGCAATCGGGCTCAGCCTGTTTTTCTCGTTCTCGTGGTTGGCGGTGGCCGAGCGCGTCGGTTCCTGGCTGGAAGGCCTGGTCCGCAAGATGCGCAATTCGTATACGGCGCGTCAGGACCGCAAGGTCGGCGAAGTCGCCAAGGCCGTGCGCACCGAACAGGTCGTGGCCAAGCAGGAAAAGCTGGTCCACGAGCAGCCGGTGCGTATTGAACCGGCCATCACCGTGGTGCCCAAGTCCGAGCGCGTCGAGAAGGAAAAGCAGCAATCGCTGTTCTTCCCGCCCACGGGCGGCGCCGAAGGCGACCTGCCCACCCTCGGTCTGCTCGATCCGCCCCTGAACAACCAGGAAACCGTCTCGGCCGAGACCATCGAATTCACCTCGCGCCTGATCGAAAAGAAGCTGGCCGACTTCGGCGTGTCGGTCACCGTGGTCGCGGCGCAGGCCGGCCCCGTCATCACCCGCTACGAGATCGAACCGGCCACCGGCGTGAAGGGCAGCCAGATCGTCAACCTGGCCAAGGACCTGGCGCGGGCGCTCAGCCTGGTCAGCATCCGCGTGGTCGAGACCATCCCCGGCAAAAACCTGATGGGGCTGGAACTGCCCAATCCGCGCCGCCAGATGGTGCGCCTGTCCGAGATCCTGGGTTCGCAGACCTATCACGCCAGCCATTCCGTCGTGACCATGGCGCTGGGCAAGGATATCGCCGGCAACCCGGTGGTGGCCGATCTGGCCAAGATGCCTCACCTGCTGGTGGCGGGCACGACCGGCTCGGGCAAGTCCGTCGGGATCAACGCGATGATCCTGTCGCTGCTGTACAAGGCCGACGCCTCGCACACCCGCCTGATCCTGATCGATCCCAAGATGCTCGAAATGAGCGTCTACGAAGGCATCCCGCATTTGCTGGCGCCGGTCGTCACCGACATGCGCCAGGCGTCCAACGCGCTGAACTGGTGCGTGGGCGAAATGGAAAAGCGCTATCGCCTCATGAGCAAGATGGGCGTGCGCAACCTGGCCGGCTACAACACCAAGATCCGCGACGCGATCAAGCGCGAAGAGCCGATCCCCAATCCGTTCTCGCTGACGCCGGACCAGCCCGAGCCCCTGTCCCCGCTGCCGACCATCGTCGTCGTCATCGACGAGCTGGCCGACCTGATGATGGTCGTCGGCAAGAAGATCGAAGAACTCATCGCCCGTCTGGCGCAGAAAGCGCGCGCAGCCGGCATCCACCTCATCCTGGCCACGCAGCGTCCCAGCGTGGACGTGATCACCGGTCTCATCAAGGCCAACATCCCGACGCGTATCGCGTTCCAGGTGTCGTCCAAGATCGACTCCCGCACCATTCTTGACCAGATGGGCGCGGAGACGCTGCTGGGTCAGGGTGACATGCTGTACATGCCGCCGGGCACGGGCCTGCCGGTGCGCGTGCACGGCGCGTTCTGCAGCGACGACGAAGTCCATCGCGTGGTCGAGAGCCTGAAGTCGCAGGGTGAACCCAATTACGTCGAGGGCCTCCTGGAAGGCGGTCTGGACGGCGACGGCGCCGAGGGCGCCAGCAGCGTCACGGGCATCGGCGGCGACGCGGAATCCGACCCGATGTACGACCAGGCCTGCGAAGTCGTGCTCAAGCACCGCCGCGCGTCGATCTCGCTGGTGCAGCGTCACCTGCGCATTGGTTACAACCGTGCAGCCCGGTTACTCGAGCAGATGGAGCAATCGGGTATGGTGTCGGCGATGCAATCCAATGGGAACCGCGAGATCCTGGTTCCCGCAGCCGCCGCCCGAGAGGAAGCATGATGAAGACGTTTCAAAGGCTGGCCGCCGTCGCGGTCCTGGGCCTGTCGCCGACTTTGGTGCTGGCCGCCAGCGCGCAGGAGCAATTGCGCGCTTTCGTGAGCACGGTCACCTCGGCCACCGGATCGTTCTCGCAGTACACCGTCAACGATCAGGG
The DNA here is from genome assembly GCF_022346505.1 of Achromobacter sp. ACRQX. Lineage (NCBI taxonomy): Bacteria > Pseudomonadati > Pseudomonadota > Betaproteobacteria > Burkholderiales > Alcaligenaceae > Achromobacter > Achromobacter sp. ACRQX. Next base: position 48,138 of record NZ_JAKRML010000037.1, on the reverse strand, counting down.
CCGGACGCAGCCCGCGCAGACCGGGGTGTTCTCGTTCCAGCGGCCCGGCAAATTCAAGTGGGCCGTGCAAAAGCCTTATGAGCAGTTGGTGATTTCCGACGGCCGCCAGGTGTTCCAGTACGACCCGGACCTGGCGCAGGTCACCGAGCGCAAGGTCGACGCCGCCATCGGCACGTCGCCTGCGGCCATTCTTTTCGGCTCCGGGTCGCTTGAGCAATCGTTCGACGTATCGGCGTTGCCCGCCAAGGACGGCGTGGACTGGCTGCGCGCCAAGCCGCGCACGGCCGACGCCGGTTTTTCGCGCGTGGACATTGGTATGAAGAACAATCTGCCCGTGCGCGTGGAATTGCTGGATTCGTTCGGCCAGACCACTCGCGTCGACCTGTCTGGCATTCAGGCCAATCCGCAATTGCCCGCCAAGGAATTCCAGTTCACCGCGCCCAAGGGCGTGGATGTGGTGAAGATGTAGGCGCGGGCTGCTCGTCCGCTGAATGCAGAATGCCCGGTGGAAACCGGGCATTTTTACTTTGGGTGCGGTGCCTGGCGGCGGCCGTGTAATGAACCCGGTGTCTGACACCCGTGTGAGACGGCCGTCAGCTTGGGCCGGCGTCGCAGGGGTGTCAGACACCTGCCGCCGACACCCGCCGCGCCACGCCGCCGGGCCACCCCAAGGCGGGGCAGCCCCCTTGGGGGGCAGCTAGACCACGTTAGTGGTCGTGGCGTGGGGGCTGCCACGCCGCCGGGCCGCCCCAAGGCGGGGCAGCCCTTGGGGGGCAGCTAGACCACGTTAGTGGTCGCGGCGTGGGGGCTCCTATACGCCACGCAATCGACTTCCACTTTCGCATCCACGACCAGACTCGACTGCACGCAGGCACGCGCCGGCGGATTCGCGCCGAAATACTCTTTGAACACCTTGTTGAACGACGCGAAATCCCGCGCGTCGTCCAGCCAGACGCCGCAGCGCACGACGTGTTCGGGACCGTAGCCGGCTTCCTGCAAGATCGCCAGCACCTGCTGGATGGCCTTGTGGCTTTGCGCGACGATGCCGCCTTCGATCACTTCGCCGTTGTCCATCGGCACCTGGCCGGACACATACAGCCAGCCGTCCGCAGCGACGGCGCGGGCGAAGGGCATGTGCGAGCCGCCCTGGCCGGTGCCACCGGCCACGCCGTAGCGGGTGATGCCGTTGTTGTCGGGAGTGGGGGTAGCGCTCATGGGATGGTTCTCCTTGAAGATGTCCGGATGCGCCGCAGTCAGGCGGCCGAAAGATCGGGGTAAGACTTTCGCAGGTCGCCGCTGCGCGGCAGCCAACGGCCGGCGCGCTCGCCGGTGGCCTGGCCCTTGCGGTAGGACAGGACGCCATTGACCCACACCGCCTCGATGCCCGCCGCAGTCTGTACGGGCTCAGCGAAAGTGGCGCTGTCGATAACGGTGTCGGGGTTGAACAGCACCAAGTCAGCGTGATAACCCTCGCGCACGAAGCCGCGCTCGGCCAAACCGAAGCGGGCGGCAGACAGGCCGGTCATCTTGTGCACGGCCTGGGCCAGCGGAAACAGGCCTACGTCGCGGCTGTAATGACCCAGCACGCGGGGAAAGGCGCCCCACAAGCGCGGATGCGGCATGGGGTCGTTCGGCAGGCCGTCTGATCCGACCATCGTGAGGCGGTGCGACAGCACACGGCGCACGTCGTCCTCGTGCATGTTGTGATACACCGCACCGGCCGGTTGCAGCCGCTTTGCCGCCTCCAGCAAGGTCACGCCCCAGTCGGCCGCGATGGCCGCGAGCTTGCGGCGCGCCTGTTCCGGATGCGGCTCGGACCACGTGATGTCGATGTCGAATTCGTCGGTGACCTGCTTCAGATCCAGCGTCGACGAACTGGCCGAGTACGGGTAGCAATCGCAACCCACGTGCTGCATGCGCCCCGCGTTCTCCAGCGCGAACAGCACCTCTTTCGTGCGGCCCCAGTTGCCGGCCCCCGCGCATTTCAGGTGCGACACCACCACCGGCACGCGCGCATGCAGGGCGATGTCGAAGGCTTCCTGCATGGCCTCCAGGATGGCGGCGAACTCCGAGCGCAGATGCGTCGTGTACAGCGCGCCGAACTCGTCCAACGCTTCGGCCAGCAGCTTGACCTCGGCCGTGTCCGCCTCGAACGCGGACGCATAGGCCAGGCCCGTACTCAGGCCGATCGCGCCGTGCGCCAACGCATCGCGCAACTGTTCGCGCATCGCCAGCACTTCTTCCCGCGTCGCCGCCCGGTCCAGCCGGTCCATGTGATTGCTGCGCAAGGCGGTATGCCCGACCAGAGCGGCCACGTTGACGGCGGGCTGCGCGGCTTCGATGGCGCGGGTGTAGTCGGCAAAGGTGGCATAGCGGAAGTCCTCGCGCTTGCCCAGCAGGTTCATCGGGTCGGGCGGATCGCCGCGCAGCGTCACCGGCGAGGCGCTGATGCCGCAATTGCCCACGACTACCGTCGTCACGCCCTGCGACAGTTTGGGCAGCATGTCCGGCGTGCGGATGACGTTGGTGTCGTCGTGCGTGTGGACGTCGATGAAGCCGGGCGCCAGCACCAGGTCAGTGCCGTCGATGATCTGGCGTGCCGGCGCACCGGGCAGGTCGCCGATGGCGGCAATGCGGCCATCTGCCAGCGCCACGCTGGCGCGGATTTCCGGACCGCCGGAGCCGTCCAGAATCCGGACGTTGCCTATGAGGGTGTCGTACATCTTGGTTTCCAGATCAATCGCCCAGCGGCAGGCGGTTCGGCCCGCCGCGGTGTTCGTCCAGCGCCAGCTTGATGCGGCGCAGGCGTTCGCGGTTTTCTTCCTGGTTCAGCATGGCCAGTTCGGTCGACAGCAGGTCGATGGCCAGCATCATCGCGTAGCGCGAGGCGGAGGGCTTGTAGATGAAGTCGGTTTCGTCGGTGCGGATGGGCAGGACGACGTCGGCCAGTTTCGCCAGTTCGGACGAGGCGTCCGTGATGGCGACGATGCTGGCGCGGTACTGCTTCACGATGCGCGCGGCGCCCACAATTTCAGGCGTGAGTCCCGAGGCCGACAGCACCAGCACGGCGTCGCGCTCGTCCAGGGTTGCCGCCACCATGCGCAGCAGCACGGCGTCGCTGTAGACGGCGATGGGATAGCCCAGCCGCACCAGGCGCGACTGCACTTCCTGCGCCAGCACCGCGGATGCGCCGCCCATGCCGAAGACATAGATCATGCGTGCGCCATCGACGATGGACGCGGCCGCTTCGAACAGCTGCTCGGTGAAGGCCGGCAGGTGCGCGCGCAGCGTGCTTTCGATGTCGGCGTAGATGCGGGCGTAAAACGTGCTTTCTTCGGCCGGCGCGCTGGGATCCAGAAAGCGGCTGCCCACCGTGCTGGCCTGCGCCAGCTTCATCTTCAGGTCGCGCGTGTCGTCGCAGCCCACCGTGCGCGCAAAGCGCGAGATGGTGGCGATGCTGACGCCGGCCTTGGCGGCAAGCTGGTCTACCGTGGCGCTGGCGCTCCAGATGATGTCGTCCAGAATGGCGTCGGCCACCTTGCGTTCGGTCACGCTCAATGCGTCCCGCCGACTGCGTATCTGGAAGACGATGTCGCGGATGATGTTCATGTGTGATTCCTGGATCAATTCGGGCGGGCTCAGGCCGCGAGCGCGGGGTCGTCGAGGCGGATGCAGGACACGTAGTGGTCCGCGCTGACGCCGACGGCCGGCGGCACGGCCGCGGCACAGGCGTCGATGGCGTGCGGGCAGCGCGTGCGGAACACGCAGCCGGAAGGCGGGTTCACCGGGCTCGGGATATCGCCCTTCAGGAGGATACGCGAACGCGGGGCGCGCGGATCCGGCACGGGCGCGGCGGATAGCAGGGCGCGCGTGTAGGGATGGCGGGGGCGGGCGTAGACCTCGCTGGTCGGCCCGCGCTCCATGACGCGGCCCAGGTACATCACCACGACGTCGTCGCACAGGTAATCCACCACGGCCAGGTCGTGCGCCACGAACAGCATGGTCAGGCCCAGGTCGCGTTGCAGGTCCTGCAGCAGGTTCAGCACCTGCGCCTGCACCGACACGTCCAGCGCGGATACGGGTTCATCGGCCACGATGAAGTCGGGCTCAACCGCCAGCGCGCGCGCGATGCCGATGCGCTGGCGCTGGCCGCCGGAAAATTCGTGCGGATAGCGGCGGCTGTGGTCCGCATTCAGGCCCACGCGTTCCAGCAGTTCGCCGATCCGCTCGGCGCGGCGGTTCTGCGCCAGCTTGTGCGTGTCCAGCGCCTCGCCCAGGATCTCGGCCACTGTCATGCGCGGATTCAGGCTGGCGTACGGGTCCTGGAACACGATCTGCATGCGGCGGCGCCACGGCAGCATCTGCTTTTCATTGAGCGTGGTGATGTCCTGTCCGTCGAACACGATGCGGCCGGCAGTGGGGGCAAACAGGCGCAGCAGCGCACGCCCGGTCGTGGTCTTGCCCGAACCGGATTCGCCGACGAGGCCGACGATGGTGTTGCGCGGCACGTCGAAGCTCACGCCGTCCACGGCGCGCACGACGGGGGCGTTGCGCGCCTGCGAGGTCGGAAAGTGGACCTTCAGGTCGTCGATGCGCACCAGCGGCTCGGCGGCGCGGGGAGTCGGAATGCTCGTCATATCGGGTTCACCTTGATGCAGCGGGCGCGGTGTTCGGCCTGCACCGTCACCAGGTCGGGAACGCCCGCGCGGCAGTCGTCCGCGGCCAGCGGGCAGCGCGGCGCAAACGTGCAGCCTGCCGGCAGCGACAGCACGCTGGGCACGTTGCCCGGGATGGCGCGAAGACGTTCGCCCGACGCCAGCAGCGCGGCCGTCGGCAGACAGGACAGCAGGCCGCGCGTGTAGGGATGCGTGGGCTTTTCGAACAGGTCGTAGACACCGGCGTCCTCGACCACGCGGCCGGCATACATCACGGCCACGCGATGCGCGATCTCGGCCACCACGCCCAGGTTGTGCGTGATGAAGAGGATGCTCATGTTCATCTCGGCCTGCAGGCGGCGCAGCAAGTCCAGAATCTGTGCCTGCACCGTCACGTCCAGCGCGGTGGTGGGCTCGTCGGCGATCAGCACCGCGGGGTTGCACGCCAGGGCCAGCGCGATCATCACGCGCTGGCGCATGCCGCCCGACATCTGGTGCGGGTATTCGTTGACGCGGCGGTCGGCTGCCGGAATCTCCACGCGCTCCAGCATCTCGCGGGCGCGCTTCAATGCCGCCGCGCGCGAGCCGCCTTCGTGCTGCAGCACTGCCTCGGCGATCTGATCGCCCACGGTGTACAGCGGGTTCAGGCTGGTCATGGGCTCCTGGAAGATCATCGCGATCTCGGCGCCGCGGATGCGTTGCAGCGTGGACGGCGTGGCGTGCGCCAGATCGTGCTGGACGCCCTGGCGGTCGCGGAACAGGATCCTGCCGGCCTCGATGCGGCCGGCCGGTTTGGGCAAGAGGCCCATGATGGACAGGCTGGTCACGGATTTGCCGGAACCGGATTCGCCGACGATGGCCAGCGTTTCGCCGCGGGCCAGGTCAAAGGTGACGCCGTCCACCGACTTGGCGATGCCGTCGCGGCTGTGGAACCAGGTCTTCAGGCCTTCCACCGACAGCACGATGTCTCGGGTGCTTGCGGTCATGTTTACAGCTCCTTGCGCAGGCGCGGATCGAGAACGTCGCGCAGGCCGTCGCCCACCAGTTGCAGCGACAGCACGGACAGCACGATGGCGATGCCGGGAAAGATCATGATCCAGTCGGCCGAGCCCATGTACTGCTGGCCGGCGTTGATCATGGTGCCCCAGGTCGGAATGTCGGGCGACACGCCCACGCCCAGGAACGACAGGCCCGCCTCGGCCAGGATGGCGTACGCGAAGATGAAGGTGCCCTGCACCAGGATGGGCGACACCAGGTTGCGCAGCACGTGCACGGTGACGATGCGCCACGTGGGCACGCCCAGCGCGCGGGCCGCTTCCACAAAGGGCAGCTCGCGGATCACCAGCGTCGAGGCGCGCACGATGCGCGCCAGGCGCGGCGTGTACACGATGCCCAGCGCGATCACCACGTTGACCAGCGACGGGCCCAGCGCGGCCACCAGCGAGATCGCCAGCAGGATGTCCGGGAACGCCATCATCGCGTCGATCAGCCGCGACACGAACTTGTCGGCGGTGCGGAAGAACCCGGCGATCAGTCCCAGCGCAATGCCCAGCACGCTGGACAGGATGACAACGGAAAAGCCCACCATCAGCGACAGCCGTCCGCCGTGGATGACGCGGCTGAACACGTCGCGGCCGAAGTCGTCGGTGCCGAACCAGTGCGCGGCGCCCGGCGCCTTCAGGCGGTTCATGATGGACAGCTTGAACGGGTCGTAGGGGCTGATCCACGGCGCCAGCAGCGCGGCGGCCGCCAGCACCACGATCACGATGAGGCTGATCAGCACCGTCTTGCGCGACACCAGCAGGCGCAGGACCTGCCAGCGGTCCGAGCCGGGATTCATGGAAGTTGCAGTCGTCATGTCGATGGCTCAGTAACGCACGCGGGGGTCGACCACCAGATACAGCAGGTCGATGAACAAATTGATCAGCACATAGATGGCCGCGATGATCAGCAGCGCGCCCTGGATGACCGGATAATCCCGCCGCAGCACGGCCGACACCACCAGGCTGCCCACGCCGGGCAGGCCGAACACGGTCTCGGTCACCACCGCGCCGCTGATGAGCAGCGCCGTGGTCAGGCCCAGCACCGTCAGGATCGGAATCAGCGCGTTGCGCACCGCGTGCTTCAGGATGACCTTGCGTTCCGGCAGGCCCTTGGCGCGCGCCGTGCGCACGTAGTCGTCGCGCAGCACGTCCAGCATGCTGGCGCGGATGAAGCGGGTGATCAGCGCCGAATTCACCAGTCCCAGCACGACCGCAGGCAGGATCAGGTGCGACAGGCGCGTGGCGAGCGAGGCGTCGGGGCCGCCATAGCCGGCCACCGGCAGCCAGCCCAGCTTCACGGAGAACACCTGCATCAGCAGCAGCCCCAGCCAGAAGCTGGGCACGCTGGACGTGAACATCGAGAACGACAGCACCGATTGGTCCAGCGTCGTACCGCGCTTGACCGCCGACAGAATGCCGACCGGCAGCGCGATGGCGCTGGCGATCAATAGCGACATCAGCGTCAGCAGGATCGTCGGTTCGGCGCGGTCAGCCAGCGCCGCCAGCACCGGCTTGTTCATAAAGATGGACTGGCCCAGGTCGCCCTGGAGCAGCTTGCCCAGCCACGACACGTACTGCATCGCCACGGGCTGGTCCAGCCCCAGCTGCGCGCGCAGGGCGGCGATGTCCTGCTGGCTGGCCTGCGGGCCGAGCATCACGGCGGCCGGGTCGCCGGGCGTGAGGCGGATGATGACGAACACGATGGTCGCGACGATGAACATCACGGCCACCAGCCCGACCAGCCGATTCAAGAGATAACGCAACACGGTGGAGTCCTGGAAATCATTCTCGTGGGCGCGAGCGGATCGCGCGGTCTGCGGTGGCGGGCGGCTGCGGCCGCCCGCCGGGGCAGGGGCTTACTTGGCCGCCTTCCAGGCGTTCCAGAAATACGGCCACGGCACCGCCTGCGTGCCTTGCAGCGATGGCGAGCGCGCGGCCTGTGCGTTGAAGTCGCCCACCTTGATGAACGGCACTTCGTCGTACACGGCCTGCTGCACATCGGCCCAGCGCTTGACGCGCTCTTCCTGCGACCCGGCCTGGTTGAAGGCGTCCAGCACCTGATTGCGGCGCGGCGTGTCCCACCAGCCTGGCGCGTCCTTGGACGGGAAGTCGATCAGCGCGGGTTCAGGCAGGAAGGGGCTGTGGGTAATGAAGATGTCCCACACGGCCGGATCCTGGCGGCGCTGCGTCAGCGTGGCCCAATCCACGACCTGCATGTCCACTGTGAAGCCGGCGGCCTTCAGGTATTCGGCGGCAACCAGCGCCATCTTGTAATGGAACTCGTACTGCTGACTGGTCAGGATGCGGATCTTGCGGTCCTGCACGTTGGCGCTGTCGACAAGCTTCTTGGCCGCCGCGGCGTCGCCCTTGTTGTAGACCTTGCCGCCCAGCGACGTGGCCCACGGGAAGCCTTCCGGATACAGGTCGCCGTTGAGCTTGTAGAAGTTCTTGTCGCCGAACGCGGCGAACAGCATGTCTTCTTCGTTCAGAGCCAGCTGCACCGCCTGGCGCACGGTCTGGTTCGACATGATGCCCTGCTTGGTGTTGAGCACCAGGCGAGGCCAGCCGAAGGGCTTGAGCATGACCGGATCGGAGCGGCCATTCTTCAGCTTGGGCAGCGACTCCACGGGCAGCGAGTCCACGTAGTCGAACTGTCCCGCCACCGCGCTTTCCACGCGGGTATTGGCGTTGCTGACCGGCACGAAGCGGATCTCGTCCAGGTATTGCTTGCGCGCGCCGCCGTAGCCGTTGGGCTCGCCTTCGCGCTGCTTGTAGCCGTCAAAGCGCACCAGCTGCACGTACTGGTCGGGCACGCGGGCCTTGAGCTGATAGGGGCCGGTGCCGACGAATTCGGTCAGGGACGGCGCGATCTTGCCCTTGGGCATGACGACCGCGGCGCTGTTGTTCATGGCCAGCAGCGCGGTCAGGGGCGCGTACGGCTGTTTGAGCGTGATGCGGATCGTGTTGGCGTCCGGGGCCTCGATGGCGCTGATGATCTTGGCGGCCATCTTGCCGCGCGTGGCGGTCTCGGTCCAGCGCTTCAGCGACGCCAGCACGTCCGACGAATCCATCTTCGAACCGTCATGGAACGTGATGCCCTGACGCAGCGGGATCGTATAGACCAGCCCGTCGGCCGACACTTCCGGCATCTTGTCGGCCAGCAGCGGCGTCAGGTTCCACTTGGCGTCAAAGGTGTACAGCGTCTCGAAAAAGTGCTGGGTCAGGATGCCAACCAGGTCGGCCGTGCTGGTCATCGGATCCAGCGTCGGCGGCTCGCCGATGGTGGCGACAGAGATCGTGCCTCCCTTGACCGGCGTGGCACAGAGGGCGGGGGTCGACAAAGCGGTCAAGCCAATTGCGCCGGCCGCGAGCAGGCTCTTCAGCCCACCGCCTCGCCGGGAGGTACGGAAGTTCATGATTCTCTCTCCAGAGGAACAGAAACAGGTTGTCGCGTGAAATCGGATGCGCGCCGGTGCCCGGATGCTGCGGTCCCCGTGGGGCCTGGCGCGGTGCCGCGGGCAGGGGGACTAGAAGAAGGTTTCGGCCACGCCGGTGACGCCGTAGTGCTCGTTCACCAGCAGCACCTGACGCCATTTGTCGAACGTCAGGCAGGGATGCGAAATGTCGAAGGCGATCATGTCACCGACCTGGATGTCGTCGCCGTCGCTCACCTGCATGAAGGCGTGCTGGTCCATCATCGCGGACAGCTTCCAGTGCGACGGCGCGGCGCCGGGCTGCACCGAGCCGGGCCGGTACAGCAGGGCGGGAGTGGGCAGGCCCGCGTCGAAGGCGGCGTCGCGCTTGCCCATCGCGATGATGGCGCGGCCGGGTTCGGGCAGCGACTGCACGTAGGCCCAGACCTGCAAGGCGGGCTGCAAGCCGGGCTCCATCTTGCGCGCCACCGGGTTCTGCGCATTGATGCGCTCGGCCGCGGTACGGTAGATGCCCACGTCGTGCGACAGGTAGCAACCCGGACGCAGCACCACTTCCAGGGCGCCGCCGATGTCCAGTTGCGAAAATTCCTCGGCGACCACATCGAACCAGGCCGAACCGGCGCCGGAGATGATGGCCGGACCGTTCTTGCGCAGCCGGCCCGCGGCCGCCAGGCCGCGCAGCGCATCGGTGGCGCGGCGCAGAAACGCGCGGATGGCGCCTTCTTCCTGTAGTACGCCTTCGTAGACTTCGATGCCGGCCAGCGCCAGGCCGGGCCAGCGGGCGATCTCGTCGGCCACGGCCTGCAACTGTGCGTCATCGCGCACGCCGGTGCGTCCGCCGGCCGGACCCAGTTCGATCAGCACGGGCAGCACCTTGCCCTCGTCGCCGAAAAACTTGCCAAGCTGCGCGGCATTGGCGGCCGAATCCACGATGCAGAAGAACGTAAAGGCGGGATCCTGCAACAGTCGCGCGATGATGGCCATGTTGGCGCGGCCCACGAGCTGGTTGGCCATCAGCACCCGGCGCACGCCGTGCTGGTAAGCCGCCAGCACCTGCGGCGCGGTGGCCAGGGTGATGCCCCAGGCGCCGTTGTCGATCTGGCGCTTGAACAGCGCCGGGCTCATCGTCGTCTTGCCGTGCGGCGCCAGCTTGACGTGATAGGCCTCCATGAACTGCTGCATCCACTGCAGGTTGTGGCGCACGCGCGCCTCGTACAGCACGGCGACGGGCAGGCTGACGTCTTCGTTCAGCAGATTCCAGTTCAACGCCGCCACGTCGGCGGTGGTACAGGACTCGGGAAACGCGCCCAGGCCTTTGCCGTTCACGTCCAGCGGCGCTGCGGGGGAGGAGGAGTTGGTCATGGCGGCGGTCCGGTATGGAAAATATTTACGTCAAAACTGATTTTTTTCATTATCGTGAAAGAAATTTACAAGCGGGAGCTAGGAGTTTCCCGTAGCCCCGGCCGCGCCGACGGTGGGAAAATAGGTCCATGCTGCGCGCCCCACAGGGCGCGCCCGTGCTTCGACAAAGGAAAAGCCATGCTGAAAGTCGCCTTGGGCCAGTTCGCCGTCAGCCGCGTCTGGGAAGAAAACGCGCAGGTCTGCGTGGACCTGATGGAACGCGCCCGCGCCGGCGGGGCGGGGCTGCTGGTTCTGCCCGAAGGCATCCTGGCCCGCGACATCACCGACCCGCAGATCGTGCTCAAGGCCGCGCAGCCGCTGGATGGCCCGTTCATCACCCGCCTGCTCGACGCCAGCCGCGGTTCGGACCTGGCCACGATGATGTGCGTCCACGTGCCGACGGGCGAGGGCCGCGTGTGGAACACGCTGGTCACCATCCGCGACGGCCAGACCCTGTCGCAGTACCGCAAGCTGCACCTGTACGACGCCTTCACCATGAAGGAGTCCACCAATGTCACCCCCGGCACCGACATCCCTCCGTTGCTGGATATCGGCGGTCTGCGCGTGGGCCTCATGACCTGCTACGACGTGCGCTTTCCCGAACTGGCCCGCCGGCTGGCGCTGGACGGCGCCGACCTGCTCGTGCTCCCGGCCGCCTGGGTGCGCGGTCCGCTCAAGGAAATGCACTGGGAGGTCCTGGTGACCGCGCGGGCGTTGGAAAACACCTGCTACGTCGCCGCCACTGGCGAATGTGGCGAACGCAATATCGGGTGCAGCATGGTCGTGGATCCGCTGGGGGTGGTCACGGCGCGGGCCGGCGAAGCGCCTGCGTTGGTCTTTGCGGACATTGACCCCGAACGGCTGGCCCATGCCCGCAAGGTCTTGCCCGTGCTGGCCAACCGACGGTTCGGTCCGCCCGAACTGGCGTAGGCCTGGCGTGCTGCCGCCGAGCGGGGCGGCTGGCAGGCAAGGGGGCCGAGCCGGACATGGTGTAATGCAGGCTTGAAATCCTTGCTGTATTCCTTCATCTGCTGCCAATGAGCAACGATCTCTTCGCGGCCGATCCTGCGCATCGGCCTTACGTTCCCCTGGCCGAACGCCTGCGTCCCCGCACCCTGGCCGACGTGGTCGGCCAGTCGCATCTGCTGGGACCTGACAAGCCGCTACGCGTCGCCTTCGAATCCGGCCGTCCGCACTCCATGATCTTCTGGGGGCCGCCGGGCGTGGGCAAGACCACGCTGGCGCGTCTGATGGCCGACGGCTTTGACGCGCAGTTCATCGCCATCTCGGCCGTGCTGGGCGGCGTGAAGGACATCCGCGACGCCGTGACGGTGGCGCAGATCGCGCAGGGCCAGGGCCGCCGCACGATCCTTTTCGTTGACGAGGTTCACCGCTTCAACAAGGCGCAGCAGGATGCCTTCCTGCCGTATGTCGAAAGCGGGCTGTTCACGTTCATTGGCGCGACCACCGAAAACCCCTCGTTCGAGGTCAACTCCGCCTTGCTGTCGCGGGCGCGCGTCTACGTGCTGCAGTCGCTGACGGCCGAAGAGCTGCAGCAGCTGGTCGACCGCGCCGTGCAGGCGCTCAACGAAGGACAAGACGACGGCGCGGCGATCCGCATCGAACCCGACGCGCGCGAGCAGCTTGCCGCCTGGGCCGATGGCGATGCGCGCCGGCTGATCAGCGCGGTGGAAGTCGTGGCCGAATCGGCGCAGTCCGCCGGACGCGACACGGTGGATGCGGCCTGGCTGGAAATCTCCCTGTCGCAGAACCTGCGGCGCTTCGACAAGGGCGGCGACGCCTTCTACGACCAGATCAGCGCGCTGCACAAGTCGGTGCGCGGCTCCAATCCGGACGCGGCGCTGTACTGGTTCTGCCGCATGATCGACGGCGGCGCCGATCCCAAGTACCTGTCGCGGCGCCTGGTGCGCATGGCGGTCGAAGACATCGGCCTGGCCGACCCCCGCGCTACGGACCTGGCGGTGAACGGCGCCGACATCTACGAACGTCTCGGTTCCCCCGAAGGCGAGCTCGCGCTGGCGCAGGCTGTGGTCTACATGGCGTGTGCCGCCAAGTCCAACGCCGTCTACAACGCGTACAACCAGGCCCGCAAGTTCGCGGCGGAACACGGCAGCGCGCCGGTGCCCATCCACCTGCGCAACGCGCCGACCAAACTGATGAAACAGCTGGGCCACGGCAAGGCCTATCGCTATGCGCACGACGAGCCCCACGGCTACGCCGCGGGCGAGCAATATTTCCCTGACGGACTCAAGCCTTCCTTCTATCGGCCGACCGATCGTGGCCTGGAGGCTAAAATCCAGCAGAAGCTGGCATTCCTGCGCGAGCTGGACGCGCAGGAACGCGCCAAGAACCGGTGACGGGCAAGCCCCGCCGCCATTTTTTGCAACCTCACCGACCTCACCATGCTAGACCCGATACTGCTGCGTAAAGACCTGCAAACCGTCGTAGACCGCCTGAAGACCCGCGGCGTCGCCTTCGACACGGAACGGTTCAACGACCTGGAGTCTCGCCGCAAGGCCGTCCAGACCGAGACCGAGTCCCTGCAAGCCCGCCGCAATGCGCTGGCCAAGCAGATCGGCCAACTGAAGGCCAAGGGCGAGGACGCCAGCGCCGTCATGGCGGAATCGCAAGCCGTGCCCGAGCGCTTGAAGCAGCTCGAGGAAGAGCTGGCCGCGCTGCAGCAGCCGCTCAACGACCTGCTGATGTCGGTGCCGAACCTGCCGCACGCCAGCGTGCCGCTGGGCGAATCCGCCGATGACAACGTCGAGGTGCGCCGCTGGCTGCCTGGCGAAGCGGGCGCTGACGGCAACCCGCCTGCGCTGGCCTTCGAGGCGCGCGATCACGTGTCGCTGGGCGAACCGCTGGGCCTGGACTTCGACATGGCCGCCAAGCTGTCGGGCGCGCGCTTTTCGTTCATGCGCGGCCCCATCGCTCGCCTGCACCGCGCGCTGGCGCAGTTCATGCTGGACCTGCAAACCGGCACCCACGGCTATACCGAGTGCTACACCCCCTACATCGTCAATGCCTCGACGCTGTACGGCACGGGTCAGTTGCCCAAGTTCAAGGACGACATGTTCGCGGTCTCCAAGGGCGGCGGCGATGACGATCCCAAGGTCGACGACCAAGGCAAGCCGTATGTGCGTGAAGACCAGTACCTGATCTCCACGTCGGAAATCACGCTGACCAGCGTGGCCAGCGGCGCGATCCAGGCAGCCGCCGATCTGCCGCTCAAGCTCACTGCCCACACGCCGTGCTTCCGCTCCGAAGCCGGCAGCGGCGGCCGCGACACCCGCGGCATGATCCGTCAGCACCAGTTCGACAAGGTTGAAATGGTGCAGATCACGCAGCCGGACCAGTCGTACGACGCGCTGGAAGAAATGGTCGGCCACGCCGAGCGCGTGCTGCAGTTGCTGAACCTGCCTTACCGCGTCGTGCTGCTGTGCACGGGCGACATGGGCTTTGGTTCGGCCAAGACCTATGACCTGGAAGTCTGGCTGCCGGCGCAAAACACCTGGCGCGAAATCTCGTCGGTGTCCAACTGCGAAACCTTCCAGGCCCGCCGCATGCAGGCGCGTTTCCGCAATGCCCAAGGCAAGCCGGAATACGTGCACACGCTGAACGGTTCGGGATTGGCGGTGGGGCGTGCGTTGGTCGCCGTGCTGGAAAATCACCAGCAGGCCGACGGCAGTGTGCTGATTCCGGAAGCGCTGCAGCCGTACATGGGTGGTATTTCGGTACTCAAGCCCTGATACTGCCGCACGTCCATCGGCCATATGGCTGATAAAAAGACGGAGCCTTCGGGCTCCGTTTTTTTTTATCATTGCCGACATATTCCTGTCGTTTTGGAACGCTATCGTGCTCGCGTGAGTGCTTGATTTTTGATGTGAGCAATTGTGTATTTGGCATAAAAGGGCCGGATAGTTACGGCACAATACACCGGCGTTCTACACGCTTCATTCACTTATATAACAAGGAGTTGTCCATGACTTCAAGAATGATTGGAGATTTTCGTGTGAGATGCTCTGTGGCAAAGGAAGACGAGCAGGGCTATCGGGTGCAAATATGGACCCGCCGTATTGGCGGTACCGCACCCGAAAAATGCTGGACCGTGCCGGGACAGCCGCCCTTCGCTGAATTGCACGAAGCAGAACAGGAAAGCCGTCATCTGTTTCAGGGCATCAATGGTGTGCGTTTCAACGGTGAACCGGAGTTTGCTCATGCGTCCGCATAATGGTTGGTGGCGGGCGTCCAGTGCGCCGCGCCGCTGGATTGATCTCGTTCAGGAGTCGCCGCGTTGGGCCGATGAAAAGGCCAAACCGGTATTGCAACAACCGGCCTCGCTGGCCGCAAAACCCGTCCAGGCCCCCGCGGCCTGACAGGTCGTCGCGCGGGGCACCGGACATTGCCCCGACGAAAAAAGGCCACTCGCAAGAGTGGCCTTTGCTTTTTGCCGCCGGGCATATTCAGTGACGGTCGCGCCCATGTCCATGGCCGTGGCCGCGGTAATGGCCGTGGCGGGGCCCCGGGCCTCGCCATTCGCGGCGGTCGTAATAGCGGCCGCCACCGTAATACACCGGCCCCGGATAAACGACGGGCGGCGCGACATAAACCGGTGCAGGACGGTAATACACCGGTGGGGGCGGTGCGACGTACACCGGCGCCGGGGCCACGTAGACGGGTGCGGGATAGACGACGCCTGGAACACCGATCGAGATACCAACGTCCACGCGGGCCAGGGCGACGCTGGAAATCAGCAGACCCGCGGCACCGACACCTGCAATAAGCCATTTTTTCATCTTGCACCTGCCTGCTGCGAGACGCAGCAAAGTTGAGTATTCGTTGGTGCTATTTTCGGCGGTTTGCGCAAGCTATTCGTAAGCATCCCGGGCGCAATGGCGACAATCCGCAACCGCCCCCGTTTTCAAGCGGGTGCGCGTGCTGCACTGCGGCAGCGGGCGCCCGCTCTGGCGAGTTCGCGATTGAAGTCGATTGAAATAGGATGGAATTAACTGAAGCGGAGGGCTGGTGTTACAGCTGGACACTAACTCCAGGCGTGCAGCAGTACCGGTGTTGTTGCGGCACACCAGCCGGCTAGTAGTCCGACTTGTTGTAAGGCGTCGTCTGGCGGTATTCGACCACCCACACCCAGGGATTGGCCGCCCACGCATGTGCGCCATAACGTTCGCACCACATCAGCGCGAACGCAGTCTGCAGAGGCACGCCCGGCAATAGCGCGGAACTCTGATAAAGCGACTGCGTGCCTTCGGCACGCGCGTCGGCCTCGGTCAGGTTCTGTAGCCGCTGAATGCGTACGCCCACGACGACGGCGCTGGCAAAAGGCGAGCCCGCTTCATCGGCCAGGATGATGGTTTCGCCCGATTTGCCATAGGGGCACCTGACCCAGCTCGAAGTCTTGCGCAATTCGGAAGGTTTATCCGGTGACGGTCCCATGGCCACCCATCTTCCGGAATCCGCGGCGTCCGCATACCAGACCGTAGTGAACTTGGACGGCTGCGGCTTGAGGATGCGCCGGCTTTGCACCTTGGCGCCATCCAGAATGGCTTGCTTGAGCGGTTCGCTGAATTGAAGTAACTGCCGTTTCATGTGCTAGCTGTATCCCTCGCGATGAACGCTTGCGCGCTTATTGCTGTTATGGCCGGGGCCGGCACGTGCCACCTGCTTGAGACTTGCTCAAGCTCCGCATGCGGAGTATGACGTGTCACGACTTACCTGTCAGGTAGGGCGCTTCATATGTGTTGTCTTTTTGAAAACGCCTGGGCGTTATTTGTATACTCGACCAATGACTACCGACCTCCACAATCTCAAGCCCGGTTACTACTGGTACACCATGGCCAACGACCCGCTGGCCGTCATCCATATTCATGAAGACGGCGGCGCCACGCTCATGGGCACGGACTATCGCATCGGCGCCGAAGGCGTCGCCGACATGGTCCGGCAAGGCGAACGCTTCTTCTGGATCGAGCCGCCTCAAGTCTGAGATGGCGGATCTGCTCCTCAAGAACGTCCGCACGGCACAAGGCGAGGGCGTTGACGTCCTGGTGCGCGGCGGCCGCATCCTGCGGATCGGACCGGGTCTCGATGCCGATCCCGGCGTAAACGTCGAAGACGGCGGGGGCGCCTTGCTGCTGCCCGCCCTCATCGAGGGCCACACCCATCTGGACAAGACGACCTGGGGTTCCGCCTGGTACGTAAACAAGGTCGGACCGTCCCTCACCGACCGCATCGACAACGAACGCAACTGGCGCGCCGCCACGGCACATGACGCCGCCAGCCACTCGCACGCATTGGCGCTCGCATTTCTGCGGGCGGGCACGACGCGGATCCGCACCCACGTTGACGTCGACACCGACGCCGGGTTGAAGCATCTGGAAGGCGTGCATGGCACGCGGCAGGCGCTGGCTGGCCGCGTCGAGATCCAGACGGTGGCCTTTCCGCAATCCGGTCTCTTGGCCCGTGCCGGCACGGCCGAGCTGCTGGACCAGGCACTTGCCGGCGGGGCGGACGTGCTGGGCGGACTGGACCCATCCGCCATCGACCGCGACCCCGTGAAATCCCTGGACGTGCTGTTCGGCCTGGCCGACAAGCATGGCAAACCGGTCGACATTCATCTGCACGAACCCGGCGAACTTGGCGCCTTCACGCTGGAGCTGATCCTCGACCGGGTGCAGGCGCTGGACATGAAAGGCAAGGTCGTGATCAGCCACGCGTTCTGTCTGGGCGCCCTCGACGCCGCTCGTTTGAACGGGCTGCTTCGGCGGCTGGCGTTGCTGGACGTGGCCCTGCTGACCACCGCGCCGGCATCGCGGCCGGTGCCCGCAGTGCGCTCCTGCCGCGAGGCAGCCGTAACGCTTTTTGGCGGCAACGACGGCATCCGGGACACCTGGACGCCGTACGGCAGCCCGGACATGTTGGAACGCGCCGCGCTGATCGGGCTGCGCAACGATCTGCGCCGCGACGACGAGATCGAGTGGGCGTTTGAATGCGTGACCCGCGCGGCAGCCCGCGCCTGCGGGTTTGCGGATTACGGCCTGGCCCCCGGCGCGCGCGCCGACCTGGTGCTGGCCGACGCCAGTTGCATTGCCCAAGCCGTGGTGCAGCGCACGCCCCGGCGCCTGGTGGTGTCCAGCGGCGTGGTCGTGGCGCGCAACGGCGAAGACGCCATCGCCTAGCGGGCGCGCTGCGCGGCCGCGGCGCCCAGGCCGAGTTGCGACTCGGCCAATTCCACAAACGCCCGCATCAATTCCGAACGCACGCCGGAGCGCAACCAGATCGCGCCCACCGTCCTGACCGGACAAGGCTCGGGCAGCGGCCAGCGTTTGACGTGCGCGGACGGCGTGCCCGTACTGGCCCAATCGGGCAGCAGCGCGACACCCAACCTTTCGGCGACCAGTTTGGCAATGGATTCGATGCCGTCCAGTTCAAAGCGAACGCGCGGACGCAGGCTGCGCGCGCGCAGGTAGTCGTCCGCCATCTTGCCACCCACCACGCTGCGGTCGTAGCAGATATACGGCTCCCGGGCGATGACGGCCAAGGGGTCGTCGACCTGCATATCGGCGGGGGTGGCCAGCACCAGGGGCTCGTGCCGCAAGTCGCGCCACGCGCAGGTCTTGGGAATGGGAAACAGCGGGTGCACCAGCAGCGCGCCGTCCAGTTCGCCCGACAGCACCTTGCTGTACAGCAGCGTGGTCGGCGCGGGTTCTATGTAGATCTCGATGCCCGGATGCCGGGTCACCCACGTGCGCAGCACCGGCGGCATGATGCCGGTCAAGGCGGTGGGGGTGGCGCCCAGCCGCAAGGGGCCGGCCGGCAGGTCCGTGTCCGATGCGGCCGAGCGCAGGTCACGCACGTCGCGCAGGATGGCGCGCGCGCGTTCCAGGATGCGCACGCCGGCGGGCGTGGGTTTGACCGTGCGGCCCGAGCGCGCAATCAGTGCGCTGCCCACGTCCGCCTCCAGCGCGCGCAACCGCTGCTGCACCGTGGCCGGTGTCAGCCCCTGATGCCGGGCGGCCTGGGCGATGGAGCCGAGTTCCACCACATGCACATAGGTCTGTAGAAAGCGCGAATCCAAAGCCGCGTGCCCTTTTCAGAAAATGGTTTTTCCATATTCTAAAGATGCGTGAAGATAATTGTTGTTTTCTTTGGTCCGGAGAAGAATACGTCCAGGCGATCAGGCAGCGCGCGGCGCGCCGATCGGTCCAGTCGATTTCACTGCTTTCAAGGAGCCACCCGTGCCCATCATTGAATCCATAGACGTATGCGCCGCGGCGGTGCCTCTGGATAAGGTCACCTCGTTTTCCAACCGCACCGTGTCCACCCGCCACTACGGCCTGGTCAAGGTGCGCTCCACCGATGGCGTGGAGGGTATCGGGTTCTGCTATGTCGGCAGCGCCGGCGGCGCAATCTTCGAGGCCGCCGTCCAGAGCCTCTTGGGCCCCGTGCTGCTCGGCAAGGATTCGCACGCGGTCGAAGGGTTGTGGCAATCCATGTATCAGGAAGCGCTGTTGCAAGGCCGGCAAGGCACGGTGATGCGCGCGTTGAGCGCGCTGGACATCGCACTGTGGGACCTGAACGCCAAGACGGCGGGCCTGCCCCTGCACAAGTTCCTGGGCGCGGTCGAGCTGGAATCCGTGCCGGCCTACGCCAGCGGCGGTTACTACCTCGATGGCAAGACCCCGCAGCATCTGGGCGAGGAAATGGCCAGCTACGTGGCCAAGGGGTTTGGCGCCGTCAAGATGAAGACCGGCCGCCTGTCGCCGCGCGAGGAAGAAGCGCGCCTGAAGGCCGCGCGCGAAGCCGTGGGCCCGGACGTCGAGCTGATGATGGACTGCAATAACGCCTGGCAGGACGTGACGCAGGCCATGCAATACATCCGCCGCTTCGAACAATACGAGCCGTACTTCATCGAAGAACCGTTCAGTCCGGATGACATCGACAGCCACGCCAAGCTGGCGCGCCTGACGCATCTGCCGATAGCCACCGCCGAGATCGGCTACGGCCGCTGGTATCACAAGGAACTGCTGGACAAGGGCGCGGCGGGCATCCTGCAGACGGATGCGGCGGTTTGCGGCGGCATCACCGAATGGAAGCGTATCGCCGCCACCGCAGCCAGCTACGGCGTGGTCGTGTGCCCGCACTGGTTCCACGACGTGCATGCGCCGCTGGTCGCGGCCACGCCCAATGCGCGCTATGTCGAATTCTTCTGGGACGATCAGGTCCTGAATTTCCGCAAGCTGGTCGACCGCCAACTGACCCACAAGCAGGGCCGCGTGATTCTGCATCAGGAGCCGGGTCTGGGGTTCGGCTTTGACGAGCGCATGGTCGAACGCTTCGGCAAGTGGACGCGCGTCGCCCGTTAGGCCCGTCTTTCATTAGGCCCGTCTTCCATCAGGCTCGTCGACCGGCGCCGCGCAAAGGTTGCATGCCGTGCACATGCGGCAGCGGCGCCGGTTCATGCAGGCGTAGTACCCGAAGGTCCGCATCCAGGCCGCGTCAGACGGCCGGATGCAACAGCGGCAGGCAGTTCCACATAACCAGTTGCCGGCCGTCGGACCGGCGCGCGAGGAGACAACGATGCAACGTAGGCAATTCATGACCAGCGCCGCGGCGCTGGGGGCGGCCCTTGTGCTGCCGTCGGCGGCGCGGGCGCAGGACATGCCCTCCGGGCCGGTGAAGATCGTGGTGGGGTTTCCCGCGGGCGGCGGCACGGACGTGCTGGCCCGGCTGCTGGGGCAGAAGCTCGGCGTGCTGTGGAATATGCCCGTCATCGTCGAAAACCGCGCGGGTGCGGCGGGCATCATTGCGGCCGAGCAGGTCGCCCGCCAGCCCGGCGACGGCAACACGCTGCTGATGGCGCACGTGAACAGCCATGGCATCGCGCCCGGCCTGCAGCCCAAGCTGGCGTATTCGGTGGACAAGGACTTCACGCCCATCGCGCTGGTCGGCAAGACGCCCACCATTTTGATCGGCGGCGCCAGCCAGCCGGCCAAGACGTTGCCCGAACTCGTCCAGCTATGCCGCGCGCAGCCCGGCAAGATCGTGTTCGGATCTGCGGGCAGCGGATCCGCGCAGCATCTGGCGCTGGAAATCTTCAAGGCGCGCGCCGGCATCGACGTGCTGCACGTGCCGTACAAGGGATCGGCGCCGCTGATGAACGACCTGCTGGGCGGCCACGTGCAATATTGCTTCGAGGGAATGACCACCGCCACGCCGCTGATCCAGTCCGGCAAGGTCATCGCGCTGGCCCAGACGCTGCAGAAGCGTTCCAAGAGCCAGCCCAATGTGCCGACGGTGGCCGAGCAGGGCTATCCGGGATTCGAGGCCAGCATCTGGTTCGGTATGGTCGGCCCGGGCGGTATGCCTGCCGCCATGGTCCAGCGCATGAACCGCGACATCGACCAGGTGCTGGCGATGCCGGACGTGCAGGAGAAACTGGCGCAGGTGGGCGCGGAAGACGGCGGCGGGGGCGTGCAGCGCTTTGCCGAATTCATGAAGAGCGAACAGCAGAAGTACGCGAAGACAATCCAGGACGCGAAGATCGTGGCGGAGGGGTAGCGCTTACCGCGCCTCAGGATCCACCCAGCCCGCCGTCGCCGAGATCGAGCGGGCTTTTTCGCTGAGCAGGCGCGCGGTTTCGGATTCCAGGTCGTCGTCCACCGCGCCGACCGGTCCCATCAGTGTGATGGCGGCCTTCATTTCGCCCAGCATGTCGAAGATGGGCGCGGACAACGACGTGAAATGCGGCAGCAGCGCGTGGCGGCAGCGGCTGATGTGGTGCTTCTGCACTTCGTCGCGAATGGCCTGCACGTCCGCCATCGTGTAGGCATTGCCGGCGGTGCCGCCGTGGCTTTCGGGCACGGATGAGGCCAGCTCCTGTTCCAGCAGCTCGCGGGTCAGCGCATCGGGCAGGTGCGCCAGGAAATTTCGGCCCAGCGCGGACGACAGCAGCGGCATCACCGTGCCCACGCGCAATTCGAGCAGCGGCCGGCTGCGGCTGCCTTCGACGCGGTAGACAATCGTGGGGCCCTTGTTGCCCCACACGCCCAGGAACACTGTGTGACCCGTGGCCGCGGCCACCTCGGCCATGATCGGGCGCGCCGTCGTGAACACGTCGAATTGCTCCAGCGCGGCCAGCCCCAGCCGCAACGCATACGGACCCAGGCCGTAGTGGCCGGTGTCGGCGTGCTGCTGCACCACGCCCACTTTCTGGAAGCTCACCAGGTAATAGTGGACGTTGGGCACCGTCAGCGCACAGGCGTCAGCGATTTCCTTGAGCGGCATCGGGCGGCCGGTC
The DNA here is from genome assembly GCF_022346505.1 of Achromobacter sp. ACRQX. Taxonomy (NCBI): domain Bacteria; kingdom Pseudomonadati; phylum Pseudomonadota; class Betaproteobacteria; order Burkholderiales; family Alcaligenaceae; genus Achromobacter; species Achromobacter sp. ACRQX. Next base: position 26,273 of record NZ_JAKRML010000037.1, on the reverse strand, counting down.
TTGCGGATGACGTCCAGGATCCGGAACCCCACCTCGATCGACTGGATGCCCCTGCGCGCCGTGGCCGGCGCCTGTTCCGAATTCTTCTCAACCTTGCCGGCGGGCCTTGCCATTGCTGCCTCCACAGTGTGCGTGGCGGCAGTGTAGCAGCGGCCTTTTCCCCGCTTTTCCAGTCCGCGCCGGGTTTCCCCTAGCTTTTTCCCGTTCGGGCTTAGCTTTGATAATAGTTAATGCGTACAGCACTATCAATCTAAAACGACAGGGGAAAGCAAGCATGGAAGCAAATGTCGCAATGCCCAGGCTCGACGCCGGGCCGACGCTGAGCCGCAAGGAAGAACGTCAGGTCGTGGTCGCCTCGACGCTGGGCACGCTGTTCGAGTGGTATGACTTTTTCATCTACGGAACGCTGGCTGTCTTCATGAGCCAGGTCCTCTTCCCGCAGGACAACCCCACCGTCGCGCTCTTGGCCGCCCTGGGCGCACTGGCCGTGGGCTTCATCATCCGGCCGCTGGGCGCGGTGATGTTCGGCTATCTGGGCGACAAGCTGGGCCGCAAATACACCTTCCTGATCACCGTCGTCATGATGGGCGGCGCCACCGTGCTGATCGGCTGCCTGCCCACCTACGAGACGGCGGGCCACCTGTCCTGGATCCTGCTGCTGACGCTGCGGGTCGTGCAGGGCCTGGCGGTGGGCGGCGAATACGGCGGCGCGGTGATCTACGTTGCCGAACACTGCGAACCGCGGCGCCGGGGGCTCCTGACCGGATGGATCCAGATCACCTCGTCGGCCGGCCTGATCCTGTCGCTGGTCGTCATCCTGCTCGTCCAGGCCTCGATGAGCGCCGAGGACTTCCGCCAGTGGGGCTGGCGTCTGCCGTTCATCCTGTCGATCGTGATGCTGGCCATTTCGATCTACGTGCGCGCCAAGCTGCAGGAATCGCCCGTCTTCACGCGCATGAAGCAGCAGAACCGCCTGTCGAAGAACCCGGTCAAGGAAACGTTCGGCCAATGGCCCAGCCTGCGCCTCGTGCTGCTGGCGCTGATCGGCGTGACCGCCGGCCAGGGCGGCACCTATTTCACCGGGCAGTTCTACGTGATGATCTTCCTGCAGCAGGCCGTGCAGCTTGATCAGACCACTGTCTACCGGCTGATCCTGATCGGCTTCATCATCGGCGCGCCGACCTTCGTGCTGTTCGGCTGGCTGTCGGACAAGATGGGCCGCAAGTGGATCATGATGGCCGGCCTGTTCATCGGCGCCGTGGGTTACCACGCGATGTTCAACGTGCTGCTCAATGCCGGCAATCCGGCGCTGGCGCAGGCCATGCAGACCACGCCGGTCCGCGTGCATGCCGACACCAGCGGCGGCGCGTGCGACTTCGGATTGCAGGCCGCCATGATCGGCAGCCATGCCGACCACAAGAAGGTGTGCGTGCAGGCCAAGAAATTCCTGGTCGGCAAGGGCATCAACTTTGAATATGCCGCGCCGATCCCGGGGCAGGAAATTGCGATGAGCGTGGGCGGCGCCACCGTCAACGGCTTTGACCGCGCGGCCTACGCCAAGGCGCTGACGGCGGCCGGCTATCCGGAGAAGGCGGATCCCGCGCGCATCGACCGCGCCACGATCATCCTGATCCTGGTGCTGATGACGGCCGTCGTCGCGATGGTCTATGGCCCGGTCGCGTCCTATCTGGTTGAATTGTTCCCGGCGCGCATCCGCTACACGGCGCTGTCGTTCCCGTATCACATCGGCGCGGGCATTTTTGGCGGTATCGTGCCCTTTACCGCCACGTACCTGGCGCAGGCCAGCGGCAATATCTTCGGCGGCCTGATGTACCCGGTGGCGGTGATGGTGGTCGTGGGCGTCATCGGCAGCCTGCTGCTGCCCAACACGCGTGCGAAGGCCATCGACGAAGATCCGGCCCACTGACAACAACGAGACGAAAAGGAAGCGAGCATAGATATGTCCATGCAAAAGACCTTCAAGGCCGCCGTCATCCAGGCGGCGTCCATTCCCACCGACAGCATGGCTTGCGCCGAAAAGGCCGCCGCGCTGATCCGGCAGGCGGCCGAGCAGGGCGCCCGGGTACAGGTGTTTCCCGAAGCCTTCCTGGGGGGATATCCCAAGGGCAATTCCTTCGGCGCTCCCATCGGGATGCGCAAGCCCGAAGGCCGCGACGCCTTTGCCGCCTATCATCAGCAGGCCATCCGCCTGGACGGCGAGGAGGTCGCGCTGGTGGCGCAGGCCGCGGCCGACACCGACAGCTTCGTGGTGATGGGTTGCATCGAGGCCGACGGCGGCACGCTGTACTGCACCGTGCTGTATTTCAACGGCCAGGCCGGCCTGGCGGGCAAGCATCGCAAGCTGATGCCGACCGCTGGGGAACGCCTGATCTGGGGTTTCGGCGACGGGTCCACCATGCCCGTCATCGACACCCCCTACGGCAAGATCGGCGCGGTGATCTGCTGGGAAAACTACATGCCCATGCTGCGCATGTACATGTACAGCCAGGGCGTCGCGCTGTATTGCGCACCCACGGCGGACGATCGCGACACTTGGGTGCCCAGCATGCGCCACATTGCGCTGGAAGGGCGCTGCTACGTGTTGACCGCGTGCCAGCACCTGCGCCGCAGCGCCTACCCCGAGGACTTCGAATGCGCGTTGGGCGACGCGCCGGACACGGTCCTGATGCGCGGCGGCAGCGCCATCATCGGTCCGCTGGGCGAGGTGCTGGCCGGTCCGGATTTCTCGGACGAGACCATCCTGTACGCCGACATCGAACCCAACCAGATCCTGCGCGGCAAGTACGACTTCGACGTGTCCGGGCACTACGCCCGCCCCGACGTCTTCCAGCTTCAGGTGGACACCCGCGAAAAGCGCGCGGTCTCGGCCACCGGCGCCGCCGCCGGGCAGCAGGAGGCATGATCGATGCATTTTGATTTCAACGCCTTGCCGGCGCAGACGGTCTACAACATCCTCACCTCGACCGTCACGCCGCGTCCGATCGCGTGGGTCACCACCGTGTCGGGCAAAGGCGTCGTCAACGCGGCGCCCTTCAGTTTCTTCAACGTGATGGGGCATCAGCCGCCGACGGTCGCTATCGGCCTGATGCGCCATGCTGGCGGGGAATTCAAGGACACCGGCGCCAACATCATCGAGAACGGTGAGTTCGTAGTGAATCTGGTGCCGGAATCCCTGGTCCGCGAGATGAACCAGACCTGCGCCGACTACCCGGCGGACGTGGACGAAATGGCCGCGGCCGGTTTGACCGCGCTGCCCGCCACCCATGTGCGACCGCCCCGCATCCAGGGCAGTCCGGTGTCGCTGGAGTGTGTCAGCCAGGCAACGGTGGTGACCGGTCCGCGACAGATTGTGGTTATCGGGCGCGTGCTGGGCGCGCATGTCGAAGACGCCTATGTGCGGGACGCCGAACGCGGGCATGTGGATACGCCGGCGCTGGGACTTATTGCCCGCATGCACGGCGGCGGCTGGTACGCGCGCAGTACGGACACCTTCCAGCTTGCGCGGCCGACGTCGCCGACCTGAGTTTCCGCGGCCTTCGGGCCGTTTTTCTTGCCTGGGTTTTCCCGTTGATTCGGTCAGCGATAGCGGCTTTTTTACAACGCTGCCGACGCCTTTAAGGCAATGCGAGGAGGTTGCGTCAATAACGCCTTCATTTCCCCCGATGCCGCCCAAATCCGGACTGCTAGCATCCGTTCGACCGTCGCGAGAACCCTCGAAAATCCGAATTCTCCGCCGGCAATTTCAGACACAACGGACACCATTATTGGGGGCGGATAACCAGGGGCTTGCGAGCATCTGGCTTGAATTGGCGGCGGCGCAATTCCGCCGCCAAGGCATCCGCCCGAGCACGCATTCACACCGCCCTGGAAGTCGCCGGAGGCAGTATGAAAAACATGAAGCTTGGAACCCGCCTTGCGGGTGGTTTCGCCATCTTGCTGGCCATGATCATGGTCATGTGCATTGTCGGGCTGGTCAGCCTGGCCAACATCAACGAATCGGTCGAAACGCTGACGCAGCGATCCCTCACAAAGGAACGCCTGATCAACGACTGGGCGCGCAACATCCAGTCGGGCGTCACCCGGACCACCGCCATCGCCAAGAGTGCCGACGCCAGCCTGGCAGGCTTCTTCGCCGAGGAAGCCGCGGCATCGACCCGCAACTCGTCGGCCTTGCAGCAGAAGATCGAGCCCTTGATCGAAAGCGACGAGGAAAAGGTGCTTTGGCAAGGCATTGGCAAGGCGCGCAGCGAATACCTTCGCACCCGCGACGGCATCTTCAAGGCCAAGCAGGAAGGCAACGTGGACGCCGCCAACAAGATCTTCACGCAGGAGTTCTTGCCCGCGACGCGCCAGTTCATTGACAACATCAATCGCCTGTCCGAATTGCAGCGCGCCGATATCGACGCGCGCGCCGCAGAAATCGAAGCGTCTTACGGCAACGCGAATCTGTGGATGATCGTGATCGGCTCCATCGCGGTGGTCTGCGGCCTGTTGATGTCCGTGCTGCTGACGCGCAGCATCACCCGTCCGCTGTCCGACGCCGTGCGCGTCGCGCGCACGGTTGCGGCAAACGACCTGACTAGCACCATCGTCGTGCGCTCGCGCGACGAGATCGGCCAGTTGATGGCGGCGCTGGAATCCATGAACGCCAACCTGGCCAGCACGGTCGCCCGGATCCGCACCGGCGTGGACAGCATCGCGTCCGCCTCCGGTGAGATCGCGGCAGGCAACACCGACCTGTCCTCGCGCACCGAGCAGCAGGCTGCGTCGCTGGAGGAAACCGCCGCCTCGATGGAGCAGCTGTCGTCTACCGTGAAGCAGAACGCCGACAGCGCCAAGCAGGCCAACCAGCTCGCCGCGGCGGCCTCGGAAACCGCATCGCGCGGCGGCGCCACCGTGTCCGAAGTCGTCAGCACCATGAACGCGATCTCCGCCAGCTCGGTGAAGATCTCGGACATCGTGTCGGTGATCGACGGCATCGCGTTCCAGACCAACATCCTGGCGCTCAACGCCGCAGTGGAAGCCGCCCGTGCCGGCGAGCAGGGCAAGGGCTTTGCGGTCGTGGCCGCCGAGGTGCGCACGCTCGCGCAGCGCAGCGCCCAGGCCGCCAAGGAGATCAAGGTCCTGATCGAAGACACCGTGCAGAAGATCGGTCAGGGCTCGGGCAGCGCCGAACGCGCCGGCGCGACGATGCAGGAGATCGTCAGTTCCGTGCAACGTGTGACCGACATCATGGGCGAAATCGCGGCGGCCTCGGCCGAGCAGGCGGATGGCATTGAACAAGTCAACCGTGCCGTGTCGCAGATGGACGAGGTGACCCAGCAGAACGCGGCGTTGGTGGAAGAGGCTGCGGCGGCTGCGGGCTCGATGCAGGATCAGTCGGCGGATCTGACGCGGGCGGTGAGCGCGTTCAGGTTGCCGGGCGGTGCGGAGCGGGTGTTGGCGGTCGAGGCGGTGTCGTCCGTCCAGGCCGGCGGGTCGCAGGCGTCGTTGCGGTTGGCTGCTTATTGAGCATGCGGCACGGCGTGAATATGCCGTGCAAAGAAAAAAGCCCCTGATTTCTCAGGGGCTTCATTCTTCAATACTTGGCGGAGAGGGTGGGATTCGAACCCACGGTACGGGGATACCGTACGCCTGATTTCGAGTCAGGTACATTCGACCACTCTGCCACCTCTCCGTGGCTGGGTTCCGCATCGGTGAAGTCTCGGTTTAACAAGACTTCACTAAAAGATCCCTGGTCGGAAGGATCTTCGTTGTCGGAGCAGCGAAGCCCGCAATTCTACAGGATTTTTTTCTTTTGTGTAAAGGGGTGGAAAAAAGAACGGGTAAAAGGACCACAGCGGGTTTCATCCGGCTTTCAGTCGGCGCAATCTTTGGCCAGAATTCACCCCATTCCGCCCTCTGCGCATTCCATGGACCTCATCCTCATCCTTCTGCTCGCGGCCGTGCTTTGCGTGCCCATCACGCAAAGACTGGGGCTGGGCGCCATTCCGGGTTACCTGATCGCGGGCGTTCTCGTCGGACCGTCGTGCTTCAAGCTGGTCACGAACGTGGACACGATGATCGGCGTGTCGCAGTGGGGCGTCGTGATGATGCTGTTCATCATCGGGCTGGAACTGTCGCCCAAGCGCCTGTGGGCGATGCGCAACGAAGTCTTCATCCTGGGCACCCTGCAGATGCTGATCTGCGGCCTGCTGCTGGGGGTGGTGTTCGGCGCGGCGCTGCGGCATCTGGCGGGCATGGAGTGGCAGGCGGCGGTGTTGTGCGGTCTGTCGCTGGCGCTGTCGTCCACGGCGGTGGCGCTGCGGTTGCTGGACGAGCGTCAGTTGACGCGCACGCCGCTGGGGCGCTCGGCGCTGGGCGTGCTGCTGTTCCAGGACATGGCGGCGATTCCGATGCTGGTCGCGGCCGGCCTGCTGGGCTCGGACGGGACCTCCGCACCGTCCTTCAAAGAAGCGCTGGTGGCCGTGGCGGTCGTGGCGCTGGCCTACCGGCTGCGTCTGCTGGGCTGGGCGGCGAAGGCGGAATTGAACGAACTCTTTACCGCCGCGGCGCTGCTGATGGTGGTGGGCGCAGCTCAATTGTTCGACTACGCGGGCCTGTCGGCGGGCCTGGGCGGATTCCTGGTGGGCGTGTTGATGGCCGAATCGCGCTACCGGCATGAACTGGAAAAAGCGATCGACCCGTTCAAGGGTTTGCTGCTGGGCCTGTTCTTCGTGGCCATCGGCATGTCCATCAACCTCAAGGTCGTGGCCCATCACTGGATGTTCATCTGCGCGGGCGTCGCGGCGTTGCTGGCGGTGAAGGCCGTCATCCTTTATGGATTCGCGCGCTTTCTGGGGCTGCCGCGCTATCACCGGCTGCTGTTTGCGCTGGTGCTGGCCCAGGGCGGCGAGTTCAGCTTCGCCATCTTCAACGAAGCCTGGGACAACCATCTGGTGAACCTGGAGCAGCGCGACGTGCTGTCGGTGATCGTCGCGGTGTCGATGGGCGTGGTGCCGGTGCTGATCAAGGTGCTAGAGCGCGTGCCGGAGAAATACGGCGGCATGGCGGGCCTGCCTGTGACGGACGCGTTGCCGGTCACGGACACTGCGCCGTCTGCCGACGCCGCGCCGTCGTCCTCCTCGGACAAGCCGCCCACCGCTTGACCCCGCAGCGGGTAAGGGCATGGCATGATTGGCGGCTTGCCGGGCAGCTACACTTGAAGCCCGTTTCGTTTCCCCACGCCAGCTCACAGGAGAAAGCTCATGCTCAAAGGAAAAGTAGCGCTTGTCACCGGTTCCACCAGCGGGATCGGCCTGGGTATCGCCACGGCCTTCGCCGAGCAGGGCGCCGATATCGTCCTGAACGGTTTTGGCGACGCGGCCGAAATCGAGAAGCTGCGCGCGGAGCTTGCCGCCAAGCATGGCGTGAAGGTCATCTACGACGGCGCGGATCTCTCCAAGGGCGCGGCCGTGCGCGAGCTGGTCGAAAACACCGTCCGCGAGCTTGGCCGCATCGACATCCTGGTCAACAACGCGGGTATCCAGCACACCGCGTTGATCGAAGACTTTCCGGCCGAAAAGTGGGATGCCATCCTGGCGCTGAATCTGTCCGCCGTGTTCCACGGCACCGCCGCCGCCTTGCCGCACATGAAGAAGCAGGGTTCGGGCCGAATCATCAACATCGCGTCCGCGCACGGCCTGGTGGCATCGGCCAGCAAGTCGGCCTACGTGGCCGCCAAGCATGGCGTCGTGGGATTCACCAAGGTCACGGCGCTGGAAACGGCCGGGCAGGGCATCACCGCCAACGCCATCTGCCCGGGCTGGGTGCGCACCCCGCTCGTCGAAAAGCAGATCACCGCGCTGGCTGAAACGAACGGCGTGGACCAGGAAACCGCTGCCCGCGACCTGCTCAGCGAAAAGCAGCCGTCGCTGCAATTCGTGACGCCGGAACAACTGGGCGGCACCGCCGTGTTCCTGGCCTCGGACGCCGCCGCGCAAATCACCGGCACGACCGTCTCCGTCGATGGCGGCTGGACGGCGCGCTAAACAAGGAATTTCTGAATGCTGTTGTTGCTTTCCCCCGCCAAGAAGCTGGACTACGACTCGCCGCTGCACGTCGAGACGCATACCCAGCCGATGTTCGTGGATCAGGCCGCCGGCCTGATCAAGGTCCTGAAGACCAAGACCGCCGAGGACATCTCGGACCTGATGAGCCTGAGCCCGGCCCTGTCCGAGCTGAACGTCCAGCGCTACGCGCACTGGAAGCGCAGCTTCACGCAGGCCAACTCGCGCCAGGCCGTGCTGGCCTTCAATGGCGACGTCTACGAAGGCCTGGACGCCGCCACCCTGTCGGCCAAGCAGCTCGACTGGGCGCAGGAGCACGTCGCCATCCTGAGCGGCCTGTACGGCGTGCTTCGCCCGTTAGACCTGATGCAGCCGTACCGCCTGGAAATGGGCACGCGGCTGGAGAACCCCAAGGGCAAGAACCTGTACGAGTACTGGGGCAGCACCATCGCGGACTACCTGAACGAGCGCCAGGCCAGCCAGAAGTCGCCGGTCGTCATCAACCTGGCCTCCGAGGAATACTTCAAGTCCGTCGATCAGAAGGTCCTGAAGGCGCGGGTGGTGCAATGCGTGTTCCAGGACTGGAAGAACGGCGCCTGGAAGATCATCAGTTTTCACGCCAAGCGCGCGCGCGGCCTGATGGCGCGTTACGCCATCCAGCACAAGGTTGCCAAGCCGGAAGGGCTGCAGGGGTTTGATCTGGAAGGCTACGCGTACGACGCGTCGGCGTCGTCGGCGGACAAGCTGGTGTTTCGCCGCAAGCTAGATTGACGAAGTCGGCGGCGGGGGAAGGTGTCAGACACCTGGTTGGGACCTCGCCCTTTCACAAAAAATGCCGGCCTGGCATCTCCGCCAGGCTGGCATTTTTTTTGCCCGTCGAATCGACGGACGGCGGCTTACGACGCCGCGGCCGCCACCGGCGGCGCATGCAGCGGATCGGCCAGCGCCTGCAGTTCCTGGCGGATCATGTGCGTGGCCTTGAGCATCTGCTTCACGGGATAGACCAGCGCAGCCTGATCGCCCGCAGTGTCGAATTGCGTGGGCAGGTCCAGCGGCACGCGCGGGCTGTTTTCATCCAGCAGCACGGTCATGCCGTCCAGCGCCTGCCGGACCGGCTCGGGCGTGGCGGGCAGCGCCGCCAGAATCGGAATTGCCGCGGTAATTTGCGAGGCCAGCACGTGGTTCTGGATCAACAGATTGTTCAGCTCCGGCACGTCCACTTGATGCGACTTGGGCTCGCTCATCATGCGGTAGAACGCCTCGGCGAAATTGCTGAAGGCGATGTGCACGTTCTTGCGCGCCAGGCGCCAGGCCAGGTCGGCGTCGGTGACGGCGGGCGTGTCGGTGGCTGCCGCACCCACGGGCGCGCCGTGCGCCTGCATGGCTTCGACGTAGCGCAGGCCGGCCAGCAGATACTCGCGGTTGGCGCGGGTCGCGGCCGAAGCCAGCGGCTTCAGGTAACGCGCCTCCCACCACGGCAGGATGTAGCTGCAGACCAGCGCCAGCGCGCAGCCCAGCAGCGTGTCGATGGCGCGTTCGCCGATCACCGACATGGACACCGTGCCCGGCGACACGAAATGGAACACCAGCACCACGAATAGCGTATTGAAAATAGCGCTGGCCATGTAGTTGAGCTGCACCATACTGTTGCCCATGATGCAGGCGCCCAGCAGGACGGCGAACAGGACGCTGGGCTCGTCGGTCACGTTGAACAGCAGCAGCGCGGCGATGCAGCCGATCAGGGTGCCCATCAGCCGCCAGCCATTGCGCTGGCGCGTCAGCGCAAAGCCAGGCTTCATGATGATGACGATGGTCAGCATGATCCAGTAGTTGTGCGCCGAGAACTCGGGCGATAGCCAGCGGCTGGCCAGCGTCATGGCGATCGCGGCAGCGGCCGTCACGCGCAGCGCATAGCGGAAGTGCGGGGAATCCAGCCGCAGGTTGCTGGTCAAGAGGCCAAAGCGGAATTCCTGGCGCGAAATGAACCGCGTCAGCGACTTGTTGATGCGCAGCACGTCGGTGGGCTTGGCGTCGGGCGAGGCCGCCGTGTGATCGGCCAGCCGGTCCACGATGCGCGCCGAATTGCGCAGGCGCCGCAGCACCTGCACTATCAGCGCCAGCATCTCCGGGTCGCGTTCGCCCAGGCCTTGCTGCTTGAGTTGCTCGATCTCGTACTCGATGGCGCGTAGCTCCGCCTTGGCGCTGCTTCGGTATTGCACCTTGCGACCGCGCGACACGTCCAGCGCGATGCGGTTCAGTTCCAGCGACATCTTCACCAGCGCGTCGCGCATGAACATCAGGCAGTCGTTGCCGGCCAGCGTGCGGCGCAGCGCGGCGTAGTCGGTATGCGTGGCAACCAGCGTGTCCAGCAACTGCAGCATGTCCACGAACATGTTCCAGATCATCACGCGCTGGCGGTCGCCCAGGCCTTTGCCGCGGGGCAGGGCGCGCAGCACCATATCGCGGGCCGCCTGGTGCTTTTCGGTCATGACGGACTGGCGTTGGATCAGGTTTCGGTAGGCCTCGTCCAGATCGGCGGTTTCGTCGTAGAAGTTTGCGCGCGCGGCCACGTAGTCGGCGGTGGCAAACAGCGCGACGGACATGGCCTGTTGCTCTTCACGCAGCCAGAACAGGCGCGAAAACCCCAGGCTGAACGCCACATAGAACAGCGCGCCGCCCAGCGTGGCGGCGGCATGGGCCAGCACTTCTTGCGGCGCCAGCGGCGAGTGCATGGTCAGCGTCATCAGCAGAAGGCCCGCAAAGCCGATCAGGCCGCCGCGCTTGCCGAACACGGTGAACATCGAATAGACGAAGCATTGCGCAATGACGGCCAGCCAGATCAGCACCGGATGCGAGGACGCCAGCCCCGTGATGATGACGGTGATCGTGCCCAGCGCCGCGCCGCCCAGCATTTCGTTGGTGCGGTGCCGCTGCGGACCGCCCGGCTGGTCGATGATGGCCAGGCATTGCGCGCCGAAGGTCGCCACCAGCCCGGTCGTGTAATTGCCGAATAGGCCGCCCAGCACCAGCACGGGCAACAGCATGCCGACCCCCTGGCGCACCCCTCCGAAGAAGTAGTGGCTATAGAGAAAGCGGCGAATGCTGGCAATGCGTAAATCCATGGGCGGCGGCTCGGTTCTGGACGACGCAACAAGTATAGAGAGGGCATCGCGCGTTTTGGGGCCGGATAGTGACCGAACCTTCCACGCAACGGTCGGCAAAAGCCGATTTGCCACCTTTGACGCAACGCGGTAAATTGCTCCACTTGCTTCGGTCTGCCTATCCGATACCGGAGCGTTGATGCGAACGGCCAGGGTCACATCCCAGCCGTTGTGCAGCAAGTCTCACCTGCCGTTGGCCGCGCCACAAGCGTGTGTTGCCAAGGCTTCCATTTCGACCTCCAGCGTCCCCCAGGGGCGTTTGCACTGCGTTCTGTCGAGCGTGTGCCGGGTCGGCAAGGTGTCCGGGTGGCGTGGCTCCGTGAGCCGCTAAGCGCCGGATCATGTTGTCGTAACCGGTATGGGTTCAGTTGCCGCCGTATCCGGGCGCGCAGCAGTCAGGGTTGCAGGGCCGGTTTTGAAAGGAACTACAACATGGAAATGAATGGCGCCGATATCGTCGTGCGCTGCCTGGCCGATGAAGGCGTGGAACACGTTTTCGGCTACCCTGGCGGCGCGGTGCTCTACATCTACGACGCAATCTTCAAGCAAGACAAATTCCAGCATATCCTGGTTCGTCACGAGCAAGCTGCCGTGCACGCGGCCGATGCCTACTCGCGCTCGTCGCAAAAGGTCGGCGTCTGCATCGTGACCAGCGGTCCGGGCGTGACCAATGCCGTCACCGGCATTGCCACCGCCTACATGGACTCCATCCCGATGGTCATCATCAGCGGGCAGGTGCCCACTGCAGCCATTGGCGAAGACGCTTTCCAGGAATGCGACACCGTCGGCATCACGCGTCCCTGCGTCAAGCACAACTTCCTTGTGCGCGACGTGAAGGACCTGGCCGAAACCATGCGCCGCGCGTTCTATATTGCGCGCACGGGCCGTCCCGGTCCGGTGCTGGTGGATATCCCCAAGGACATCACCGTCGCGCAGTGCAAGTACGTGCCGCCCAAGGGCGAGATCTCGATGCGTTCCTACGCGCCCGTCAACAAGGGCCACCAGGGACAAATCAAGAAGGCCGTGCAGATGCTGCTGGCCGCCGAGCGCCCTATGATCTACACGGGCGGCGGCGTCATCCTGTCGAACGCCGCGCCCGAGCTCAACAAGCTCGTGACGCAACTGGGCGCGCCTTGCACCAGCACCCTGATGGGTCTGGGCGGCTTCCCGGCCAGCAGCGGCCAGTTCGTGGGCATGCCCGGCATGCACGGCACGTACGAGGCCAACATGGCCATGCAGCACTGCGACGTGCTGCTTGCCATCGGCGCCCGCTTCGATGACCGCGTGATCGGTAATCCCAAGCACTTTGCGCAGAACGCCCGCAAGATCATCCATATCGACATCGATCCCTCGTCGATCTCCAAGCGCGTGCGCGTGGATGTCCCGATCGTGGGCAACGTCAAGGACGTTCTGGCCGATCTCAGCGCGCAGTTCGAGATCGCCGCCGCCGAGCACAAGCCGGCCTCGCTCGCCAAATGGTGGGACCAGGTCGAGACGTGGCGCGGCAAGGAATGCCTGAAGTTCGCCAACTCGGACGAGGTCATCAAGCCGCAGTACGTGGTGGAAAAGCTCTGGGAAGTGACCGGCGGCGACGCCTTCGTCACCTCGGACGTCGGTCAGCACCAGATGTGGGCCGCCCAGTACTACAAGTTCGACAAGCCGCGCCGCTGGATCAACTCCGGCGGCCTGGGCACCATGGGTGTGGGCCTGCCGTACGCCATGGGCGTGCAGATGGCCAATCCGGGCAAGGACATCGCCGTGATCACCGGCGAGGCCTCGATCCAGATGAACATCCAGGAACTGTCGACCTGCCACCAGTACCGCCTGACGCCCAAGATCGTCTGCCTGAACAACCGGTTCCTGGGCATGGTGCGCCAGTGGCAGCAGATCGACTACGGCTCGCGCTATTCCGAGTCGTACATGGATTCGCTGCCCGATTTCGTCAAGGTCGCCGAAGCCTATGGCCACGTGGGCCTGCGCATCGAGCGTCCCGCCGACGTCGAACCGGCGCTGCGCGAAGCGTTCGGCAAGCACAAGGAGCGCCTGGTCTTCCTGGACTTCATCACCGACCGCACCGAAAACGTGTGGCCGATGGTCAAGGCCGGCCGCGGGCTGACTGAAATGCTGCTCGGCTCTGAAGACCTGTAAGGAGGCCCCGCAATGAAGCACGTGATTTCCGTCCTCCTCGAAAACGAACCCGGCGCGCTGTCGCGCGTGGTGGGCCTGTTTTCGGCGCGGGGCTACAACATCGAAACCCTGACCGTGGCGCCCACCGAGGATTCCACGCTGTCGCGCATGACCATCGTCACGACCGGTTCGGACGAGGTCATCGAACAGATCACCAAGCATTTGAACCGCCTGGTCGATGTCGTGAAGGTGGTGGACCTGACCGAAGGCGCCCACATCGAGCGCGAGCTGATGCTCGTGAAGGTGCGCGCCGTCGGCAAGGAACGCGAGGAAATGAAGCGCATGGCGGACATCTTCCGCGGCCGCATCATCGACGTCACCGACAAGTCCTACACCATCGAATTGACCGGGGTGCAGGAAAAAGTACAGGCCTTCCTCGAGGCCCTGGACCGCAGTGCCATCCTTGAAACCGTGCGCACCGGCGTGTCCGGCATCGGACGCGGTGAACGGATTTTGAAGATTTGACCGGCCTTCCAGGCCTGCCTCACCCTACATCTGAATCAAACGAATATCCAAATACTGGAATCTGGAGCACAACATGAAAGTTTTCTACGACAAAGACTGCGATCTGTCCCTCATCAAAGGCAAGACCGTTGCCATCATCGGCTACGGTTCGCAAGGTCACGCGCACGCGCTGAACCTGCATGAGTCGGGCGTGAAGGTCATCGTCGGCCTGCGCAAGGGCGGCGCCTCGTGGAACAAGGCCGCCAACGCCGGCCTGGAAGTCAAGGAAGTCGCGGAAGCCGTCAAGTCGGCCGACATCGTCATGATGCTGCTGCCCGACGAGAACATCGCTTCGGTCTACAACAACGAAGTCCACGGCAACATCAAGGCGGGCGCCGCCCTGGCGTTTGCCCACGGTTTCAACGTGCACTACGGCCAGGTCGTGCCGCGCGAAGACATCGACGTCATCATGATCGCCCCGAAGGCCCCCGGCCACACGGTGCGCAACACGTACAAGCAGGGTGGCGGCGTGCCCCACCTGGTGGCCGTGTACCAGGACAAGTCGGGCGCCGCGCGTGACGTGGCCCTGTCGTACGCCAGCGCCAACGGCGGCGGCCGTGCCGGCATCATCGAAACCAACTTCCGCGAAGAAACCGAAACCGACCTGTTCGGCGAACAGGCCGTGCTGTGCGGCGGTACCGTCGAACTGATCAAGGCCGGTTTCGACACGCTGGTGGAAGCCGGCTACGCGCCCGAAATGGCTTACTTCGAGTGCCTGCACGAACTGAAGCTGATCGTCGACCTGATCTACGAAGGCGGCATCGCCAACATGAACTACTCGATTTCGAACAACGCCGAATTCGGCGAGTACGAAACGGGCCCGAAGATCGTCACGGACGAAACCCGCAAGGCCATGCGCCAGTGCCTGACGGACATCCAGACCGGCGAATACGCCAAGAAGTTCATCCTGGAAAACGCCGCCGGCGCCCCGACCCTGACCTCGCGCCGCCGCATCAACGCGGAATCGCAGATCGAGCAAGTGGGCGGCAAGCTGCGCGCGATGATGCCCTGGATCGCCGCCAACAAGCTGGTGGACAAGTCCAAGAACTGATCCCCACGGCAGGCGGGGCGTTGCCCCGCCGGTCAGGATCGAAGCGGCATGCCTTTCATGGGCATGCCGCTTTTTTCTTATTTTTTGGGCTTTTCGCAGCCATTTGGGCGCTTTGAAGCCAAATGGGGCCGGGCACGATCCTTGCTATAGCCCGCAAGCAGGGCCAGATAGGTTAACCTTTCAAAGTCCGTCGTAAGTTATTGAGACCATGCCCAATTTTTCCATGCGCGATTCCGAGAACCGCCACCGGAGCATTTACCTGCTCCCCAACGCGTTCACCACCGCCGCTTTGTTTGCCGGGTTCTACGCCGTTGTGCAGGCCATGAACGACCGCTTCGAAGTCGCCGCCATCGCCATTTTTGTCGCCATGGTGCTGGACGGCATGGACGGCCGGGTGGCCCGTCTGACCAACACGCAGTCCGCATTCGGCGAGCAATACGACTCGCTGTCCGACATGACGTCGTTCGGTGTGGCGCCGGCGCTGGTCATGTATGAATGGATCCTGAACGACCTGGGCCGCTGGGGCTGGCTGGCGGCTTTCGTCTATGTGTCCGGCGCGGCGTTGCGGCTGGCGCGTTTCAACACCAATATCGCCGTCGTGGACAAACGTTTCTTCCAGGGATTGCCCAGCCCGGCCGCAGCTGCGCTGGTGGCGGGTTTCGTCTGGCTGGCCGTGGACAACAAACTGCCCATCCATGACAGCCTGATGGCCTGGGTGGCGTTCACGCTGACCATGTACGCCGGCATCACCATGGTGTCGAACGCGCCGTTCTTCAGTGGCAAGAGCTTCGCCCTGGGCCGCAGCGTGCCGTTCTGGGGCATCCTGCTTGTCGTTGCGGTGTTCGTGTTCGTGTCCAGCGATCCTCCCGTTGTCCTGTTCGGCCTGTTCGTGCTGTACGGCCTGTCGGGCTGGGTCACCTGGCTGTGGCGCTGGAACAAGGTGCGCCGCCTGCAGCAGGAGCGCCGCGGTCATTCGTCCTGACGTCCAGACGCCGCCAACAAAAAACCCGCCATCGCAAAGATTGGCGGGTTTTTTGTTCCGGGTGGTGCTACCAGAAGTTGAACCGGTCGTCGTCGTACATGGGGTCCGGTCCGGGATGGAAGTGGGTGACCTTGCTGCCGTCGCGGCTCATGTACACGTACATCAGGGAATTCCAGACGCTGTTTTCCTTATAGCGATACGACCACACGACCTCGCGCTTTTCGCCCAGGCCAGCCTGTTCGATACGAGCTGGCGGGCCGAACTCGCAGCGCACCCGATCCGGCCCCCAATCTCCGGTCTCCAGCACTTTGAAGTGCGCGTCGGTCAGAAGCGGCATCACCCGGTCGACCCGGCCATCGGGACCGACGTTCGCGCCCCAGGCGTACTGGCCCATGGGCTGCTGCGTCCAGATCACCCGGCGGCCGCCATTGGCCTGGGGACATTCGAAGTTGGGCGCGCCGAACTGCGCCTGAACTTGCGAAAGCGGGGTGCCGGGCGGCACCTCGGTCATGTTGGCGCAGGCGGCCAGTCCGGCCAGTGCGATCGAGGCCAGGGTCACGCGGGCCGTTCTGTATAAGCTGATCATGTCCATGCTCCTTCGGGTGCGCACTGCGGCTTGGCCGGCCCTCGCGGCGGGCCCGGTCTTCTTGCTGGGGTAATTCTAGCGAATCAGCTATAATCGCCGAGCTTTATCAAATGTATTGATTCTGCAAGATCCTTTGCGCCAGCCGCCGGCGGCTTGTCGCAGTACCCGCAACATGGCGCCAAGCCTCATGTGCCGGTCCTGCCCGATCCCGCCAATGGCAGCAGTGAGAAAGCGAATTCAAGCCTGGCTCGCGCAAAATTTTCCAAACCACGTCAGGGCGCCTCGGCCCTGTCGCATGTCCGAAGAGGTCATCAATGTCTGTAGCTGACATCAAGAAATCCGATATCGTTGCGCAATTCCAACGCGCTCAGGGCGATACCGGCTCCCCCGAAGTTCAGGTGGCTCTGCTCACCGCCCGTATCAACGAGCTGACCGGTCACTTCAAAGAACACATGAAGGATCATCACTCGCGCCGCGGTCTGCTGCGTATGGTCAGCCGTCGCCGCAAGCTGCTCGACTATCTCAAGGGCCGCAATCCCGATTCGTACCGCGCACTGATCGAAAAACTCGGTCTGCGCAAGTGATCGACGGGGCTGGCTCCCCATGACGCAACCGTGGTCGGTGCGACGCATGTCGCAGCGGCCACGGTTTTTCATTTGTAAGGAATAATCGTCATGTTCAACAAAGTGACTAAATCGTTCCAGTACGGCCAGCACACGGTCGTCCTGGAAACTGGCGAAATCGCTCGCCAGGCCTCCGGCGCCGTTGTGGTGTCGATCGAGGACACCGTCGTCCTGGCCACCGTCGTGGCTGCCAAGAAGGCCAAGCCGGGTCAGACGTTCTTCCCGCTGACCGTCGACTACATCGAAAAGACCTACGCCGCCGGCCGTATTCCGGGCGGGTTCTTCAAGCGCGAAGGCAAGCCCTCCGAAAAGGAAACGCTGACGTCGCGCCTGATCGACCGTCCGCTGCGTCCGCTGTTCCCTGAAGACTTCTACAACGAAGTCCAGGTGGTCCTGCACACGCTGTCGGTCAATCCTGAAATCGATCCCGACATCGCCGCCATGATCGGCGCCTCGGCCGCACTGGCCATCTCGGGCATCCCGTTCAATGGCCCGATCGGCGCCGCGCGCGTGGGTTACATCGATGGTCAATACACCATCAATCCGACCGCATCGGAACTGAAGTCCTCCAAGCTGAACCTGGTTGTCGCCGGTACGGAAAACGCCGTGCTGATGGTCGAATCGGAAGCTGACCAGCTGTCCGAAGAAGTCATGTTGGGCGGCGTGGTCTACGGCCACCAGCAAATGCAGACCGTCATCAACGCCATTCACGACCTCGTGAAGGATGCTGGCAAGCCCGATTGGGATTGGCAGGCTCCCGCCAAGGACGAGGCCCTGATCGCCGCGGTCACCGCCGCCGCCCAGGAAGGCCTGAACGCCGCCTACCAGATCCGCGAAAAGCAGGCCCGCACCGCCAAGCTGCGTGAAGTGTCGGCCGAGGTGTCGGCCAAGCTGGCTGCCGCCGCTGCCGAAAAGGGCGAATCGGCTCCCGACGCCGTCACGGTCGACAACATCATGTTCTCGCTGGAATCGGCCATCGTCCGTGGCCAGATCCTGAACGGCGAACCGCGCATCGACGGCCGCGACACCCGCACCGTCCGTCCGATCAGCGTGCGTCTGGGCGTGCTGCCCCGCGCGCACGGCAGCGCCCTGTTCACCCGTGGTGAAACCCAGGCGCTGGTCGTGGCCACGCTGGGCACCAAGCAAGACGAACAGATCATCGACGCGCTCATGGGCGAGTACCGTGACCGCTTCATGATGCACTACAACATGCCTCCGTTCGCCACCGGCGAAACCGGCCGCATTGGTGTGCCGAAGCGCCGCGAAATCGGCCACGGCCGTCTGGCCAAGCGCTCGCTGGTGCCGCTCCTGCCGGCTCCGGAAGACTTCCAGTACACGATCCGCCTCGTGTCGGAAATCACCGAATCCAACGGCTCCTCGTCGATGGCCTCGGTCTGCGGCGGCTCGCTCGCCATGATGGACGCTGGTGTGCCCATCAAGGATCACGTGGCCGGCGTGGCCATGGGCCTGATCCTGGACGGCGGCAAGTTTGCCGTGCTGACGGACATCCTGGGCGACGAAGATCACCTGGGCGACATGGACTTCAAGGTTGCGGGCACCGAAAACGGCGTTACCGCACTGCAGATGGACATCAAGATCCAGGGCATCACCAAGGAAATCATGCAGGTTGCGCTGGACCAGGCCCGCGAAGGCCGTCTGCACATCCTCGGCAAGATGAAGGACGCCCTGGACGGTTCGCGCGGCGAGCTGTCGGCGTTCGCGCCGCGCATGCTGACCATCAAGATCAACCCCGAGAAGATCCGTGACGTGATCGGCAAGGGCGGCGCCACCATCCGCGCGCTGACCGAAGAAACCGGCACGCAGATCGACATCTCCGACGACGGCACGATCGTGATCGCCAGCGTCGACGAAGCGCAGGCCAAGGAAGCCCAGCGCCGCATCGTCGAGCTGACCGCCGACGTCGAAGTGGGCCAGATCTACGAAGGCTCGGTCCTGCGTCTGCTGGACTTCGGCGCCATCGTGCAAGTGCTGCCGGGCCGCGACGGTCTGCTGCACATCTCCGAAATCGCCAACTACCGCATCGCGAACATCAACGATGTGCTGAAGGTCGGCCAGCAAGTCCGCGTCAAGGTCATCGAGGCCGACGACAAGGGCCGTCTGCGCCTGTCCATCAAGGCAATCGGTGGCATCGAGCAGCAGCAAGCCGCTGCCGCTCCCGAAGCTGCCCCCCAATCGGAACCGCAAGCTGAATAAGCCTGCAGCCTCCTGATTGAAAAGCGGCGCCTCATCCGAGGCGCCGTTTTTTTTGCCTGGCGCGGCTGAACGTGAGGGGGATGGGTCGCTGCTCCCCAGTTCGTCCGCCTTCCTGTAAAGTCTTGCGCGAGAGACGCGCCGCCGGGTGCAATGGCGCGCTTCACGCTTGATCGAAGGGGGCATACGGATGAACAAGGCATGACGGCGTGGCCGATAACCGCAGTCACCGCAGCGCTGTTGGCGGCGCTGTTGACCGGCTGCATGTCGCCCCCCGGGGCGGGCCAGCGTGGCCCCAAGGGCGAGGACATGACGGCGGACCAGTTCGCGCAGACGGACTTCAACCGGACGGTCACGCTCGAGGTACGCGACAACCTGACCAGCCTGTATTCGTTGCTGGACAAGCTGTACCGCCGCAATCCGCGGGAATGGCGTAAGACCGGTGCGCCGGACCTGGCCACGGCGGTGAACCGCGTCAAGCATTCCATCGAAGTCCGCGTGCCGCCGCGAGATCTGAGCGGGCTGCGCGACATCCAGATCCTGGCAGTCGCCCTGGATCCCAATTATCCGGGCGACCGGGTCGGCGCCTTCATCTACGGGCTTGCGGACACCATCATCGCGGCGCACAACGGCAAGACGCGCCTGTACGCGACAGACGCCCTGGACGGCCAGCGGGTCTACAATGCCGCACGGAATGTCGAGGCCGCGGCCTGGCTGCTGGCCACGCGCCGCAACAACCAGGGCGAATTGCTGTTGCTGGCCAACGAAATTTCCCCGACCGCCACGAATCTCAGCTTCGAGCGCGAGTTCGGCGCCATCATCGGCCGGCTGGACCTGATCGCCAACCTGCTCGGCGAGAACTCCCGGCGCATCGGCATCAACTACGCCCAGGGCCTTTTGCTGTTCAATTTCCTGCCTGTGCGTTAACCGGATTTCCATCGTGATCGATATCGCATCCATTCAGGCCGCCCGCGAAAAGCTGCGCGGCCAGGTCCTGAAGACCCCGTTCACCCTGTCCCGCACGCTGTCCGACATTTTCGGCGCCGAGATCTGGCTGAAATTCGAGAACCTGCAGTTCACCGCGTCCTTCAAGGAGCGCGGGGCGCTGAACCGCATGCTCACGCTGTCGGACGAGGAGCGCGCCAAAGGCGTGATCGCGGTGTCGGCGGGCAACCACGCGCAAGGCGTGGCCTACCATGCGCAGCGCATGGGCGTGCCGGCGGTGATCGTCATGCCGCGCTTCACGCCGACGGTGAAGGTCGCCAACACGCGGCGCTTCGGCGCCGAGGTCGTTCTGGCAGGCGACACCTTTGACGATGCCAAGGCGCGTGGCTACGAGCTGGCTCGCGAACGCGGCCTCATCATGATCCACCCCTACGACGACGAAGCCGTCATGGCGGGGCAGGGGACCGTCGCCCTGGAAATGCTGGAAGACCAGCCCAAGCTGGACACCCTGGTCATCGCCATCGGCGGCGGCGGGCTGATCTCCGGCATCTCCACCGCCGCCAAGGCCGTGAACCCCGGCATCGAGATCGTGGGCGTGCAGACCGAGCGCTTTCCGGCCATGTACGCGGCCGTCAAGGGCGTCACCATGCCGCCGGGGCAGTACACCATCGCCGAGGGCATCGCCGTCAAATCGCCAGGCGACCTGACGCTGGCCGTCGTGCAACGACTGGTTGACCGCATCGAACTGGTCAGCGAAGCGGACATCGAGCACGCCATCGTCGTGCTGCTGGAAATTGAAAAGACCGTGGTGGAAGGCGCCGGCGCCGCGGGCCTGGCCGCCTTGCTGCGCGCGCAGGAAGAGGGCAGCGACCGCTACAAGGGCAAGCGCATCGGGCTGGTGCTGACGGGCGGCAACATCGACCCGTTGATGCTGGGCGAATTGATCGAGCGCGGCATGGTGCGGGCCGGGCGGCTGGCGCGGATCCGCGTCGACCTGCGTGACCTGCCCGGGGCGCTGGCCCATGCCACCAAACTGATTGCCGACGCGCAGGCCAACATTACGGAAGTGCACCACCAACGCGCGTTCACATCGCTGCCCGTGCGCAATGTCGAGGTGGATTTCGTGTTGCAGACGCGCGGTCCCGAGCACATCCAGGAAGTGATCGACATCCTGAACGCGGCCGGGTTTGCGGCCAGCAATCACGATCATTGACCGCCCGGGCGGCATCGTGATGCGGCCCCATTCTTTCAATCTGCTGTCAGAAAACTGTCGCTCCGGCCGAACTTTCGGCCGGAGCGTTTTTGTATGGGCGGCGCGTTCGTGGACGCCGCGTTGCGAGCATCAGGTGCGAGTCCCGGCAGGGCCTCGCCGGTGACGGATTTCCCGCTCCAGATCCTGCAAAAAATGCATCTGAATATTTCTCCGCAGGCTTGCATCCATTCTGTATGGAACTTTTCCTCTAACGGCTAACTCACCTGAAAAATCGGCTATTTAAGCCAATTTCGCGGATTTGTGACCCTTCCTGCAGGTGCCAAGATGCCCAATTGCGTCCATCCGGCGGTCTAGGGATATCCCCCACAAAGTCATGGTTGATACCCATAGGAGATATGTCGTTCCACGATTTACCATCCCGCGTTCATGTCGTTGCCGCCCGTCAAAGCGGCTGCGTTGAAAGAGAAATGAGCGCGTCTGAAGTCAGGATTTCCGGGACGCGACGGATTAGGGAGAAAGCAGATTGATAAGAAACAGACAGGATTTCTGGTCTGGCGTCATGTTCATCGTGGTGGGGGGAGGCTTTGCGTTGCAGGCCACCCAATACTCCATGGGCAGCGCGGCGCGCATGGGCCCCGGTTACTTTCCGTTCTGGCTCGGCATCGTGCTGGCGCTGATGGGTGCGACGGTGCTGATGAGCGCCTTGTCCCCCCGCGCCGAGAAAACGACGATCGGCCGCTATGACTTCCGCATTCTTTTTCTCGTCGTCGGGTCCGTGTTCCTGTACGGCTTTTCCCTGCGTTATCTCGGCCTGTACCTCTCGGTGTTCCTGCTTGTCCTGATCAGCAGCGTCGCCAGCCACGAATTCAACTGGAAGGTTGCCGTCGCCAACGGCCTGTTCCTCGTGGCGTTCTCCTACCTCGCGTTCATTCGCGGGTTGGGCCTGATCTTTCCGCTGTGGCCCAGCGTGCTGACCAACTGAGGTACCGGACATGGAATTGCTTCAAAACCTGATGCTGGGTTTCTCGGTGGCCTTCACCCCCGAAAACCTGACTTACGCATTCATCGGCTGCCTGCTGGGCACGCTGGTCGGGGTGCTGCCGGGGCTGGGTCCCGTGCCGACCATCGCCATGCTGCTGCCCATCACCTACGTGCTGCCGCCCACCGCCGGCCTCATCATGCTGGCCGGCATCTACTACGGCACGCAGTACGGCGGGTCGACGACAGCCATCCTGGTGAACCTGCCGGGCGAGACCTCGGCGGTGGTGACCGTGCTGGACGGGCACCAGATGGCGAGAAACGGACGGGCGGGCGCCGCACTGTCGCTGGCGGCCATCGGCTCGTTCTTCGCGGGCAGCGTCGCCACCGTGCTGATCGCCGCCTTCGCGCCGCCGCTGGCCGAAGTGGCATTCGCGTTCGGCCCGGCCGAATACTTCTCGCTGATGGCGCTGGGCCTGATCGGCGCCGTGGTGCTGGCGTCGGGCTCGCTGCCCAAGGCCATCTGCATGATCCTGCTCGGCCTGCTGCTGGGCATGGTGGGCACCGACGTGAACTCGGGCGTGGCGCGCTATGACTTCAGCATCCCCGAACTGCAGGACGGCATCGACTTTGCCATCGTCGCCATGGGCGTCTTCGGTCTGTCGGAAATCATGAGCAACCTGGAGCTCAAGGAGAACCGGGTCGAGATCACCGACAAGGTCGGTTCGCTGTATCCCAGCCGCCAGGAATTCCGCGAGGCCGCGCCCGCCATCGTGCGCGGCACGGCGCTGGGTTCGGCGCTGGGCATCCTGCCGGGTGGCGGTTCCGTGCTGTCGGCGTTTGCGTCCTACACGTTGGAAAAGAAGCTTTCGAAAGAGCCGCAGCGCTTCGGCAAGGGCCACCCCGCCGGGCTGGCCGGTCCCGAATCCGCCAACAACGCGGGCGCGCAGACCTCCTTCATTCCGCTGCTGACGTTGGGTATCCCGGGCAACGCGGTGATGGCGCTGATGGTGGGCGCGATGACCATCCACAATATCCAGCCGGGACCGCAGGTCATGTCCAGCCACCCCGAGCTGTTCTGGGGCCTGATCGCCTCGATGTGGATCGGCAACCTGATGCTGGTGGTGCTGAACCTGCCGCTGATCGGCATCTGGGTGAAGCTGCTGCGCGTCCCTTACCGCATGCTGTTCCCGGCGATCCTGGTCTTCTGCACGATCGGGGTGTATTCGTTGAACTACAACGCCTTCGACATCTTCATGTTCGCCATCTTCGGCATCATCGGCTACGTGTGGAGCAAGCTTGGCTGCGAAGGCGCCCCGCTGCTGCTCGGCCTGGTGCTGGGGCCCATGATGGAAGAGAACTTCCGCCGGGCGCTCCTTCTGTCGCGCGGCGAGTTCTCCACCTTCGTCACGCGCCCGCTGTCGGCCACGCTGCTGGCGCTTGCCGCGATCCTGCTGGTGCTGGTTGCGATGCCCGCGCTGCGCAAGAAGCGCGAAGAGGCTTTCGTCGAGGTCGATTGACGTAACGGTTACGGTTGGCTCCGGGTCTGGTTCGGCGAAAGCCGGCCAGGCCCCTTTTTTATTGGCGGCTTCTTATTGCCTGCCTTATTTCCGCCGGCTTATTGCCGCCGCTTTCATCGCCGAGCGGTCTATTGACGCGCCACCAGGTTCTTCAGACCGTACAGCCGTTCACGATGCAGCGTTGCAGTCAGCGGCTCCGGCTCGCGGCCCAGCGCGACGTAGTCGGCGGGAATCTGCGCAATCGCGTCCTGCATGTTTTCAGACCCCGCGTGCCACCACTGCACCAGCATCCGGTCCGGGTTGTAGACGTCCAGCCCCTGGCGTCGCAGCTCGGAACGATTGAAATCCTTCAGATTCCACGTCAGCACCTGCACGGTCGGCGTCTGAGGCAGCCCGCAGCGCGCGCGCCGCGCCAACCCGGCCGCAATCACGTGGAAATCCTTCGGATCGCTGTAGCGCAGCGACGCTTCATAGACCTGCGTGTCCGATTCCATGGCCGCCGGAAACCGCGCGTTCATGTCTGCCCAGAATTCCGCCATCACCTCCGGCGGAATGTCCCAGATGCGGCAGGCGTTGCGGCGCCATTCCTCGCCGATGCGCTCGGTCCATACGGGCTGGAACACGCCGGCCTCGGCCAGGCGCAGCAACAGGCGGCGCAGGATGCCGGACATGAGAACGCACGCGTCCAGGACGATGAACGGGGGAGAAGCGGGGAGGCAGGTCAAGATCGGTTCGGTCGCTGGCCCGGGCAACGCGCGCGAATGGTGCGGCGAGGGTCGCCGGGCGGGCGGGAAATATGAGGCGAGGCAGAAGAATAGTGGTTTTTTCTGTGGTCTGCCGAGCGGGTTATCTGTTCAGGAGGTCGTCCGGCACCTGAAGGTTTCGGTCGTCGGGACCCTGTTGGGTACCGCTGAGGACGGGTCGGGCCATGGGGGTGGCCGTCAGCATGTCTGCCGGAAACGGAACCAGCATCTCGCGGCTGTGGGCGGCCGATGCGGTCAGCCAATCGCCATAGGCGCCTTCCGGCAGGATGACCACCATGCGCTTTTCCGTGTTGGGCTGGTGATAGCGGCTGAACAGGGGATCGTTGTCGGCGTTGATGGTGAGCATGGTGTAGCTCTCCTGCCAATGCCCGGCCGCATCGCGATAACGGTCCCACAAGCCCGCGATGCCCAATGGCTTGCCGTCGGCGCGGGTGAAGCGGGTGGCCACGGCCTTGCCGGACGTCCAGTCCGGCTCGAAGATCGCGTCGGCAGGAATGATGCAGTGCTGCGCGCGGCGCCAGGCGTTGCCGAACGTGTACGAGCCCGCGGCGGTCTCCGCGCGGGCATTGAAGGTAGACAGCTTGCTTGCCCGTTCCAGGCCGCCTGAACGCGTCATGGCGCTGATCAGTCCCCAGCGGCCCGCCACGGCCTCACGATCAGGAACGGCGTCGTCGCCGGCGTCATGCTCAGGCGGACGCCGCACGAACACCCCTTCGTAGCGGGGCCACATGTCGTACTTGCCGATGGCAGCGGGCTTGGCGCGCACGCCGAATTTCTGCAACAGCAGTTCGGCGTCCTTGAGCGTCTGGTAGTGCGAACACATGCACGGGCTCCCGGAATGACGGGGAGGCGCGGTGTGGCACCTCCGGGGTATCCAAGCTTGCCGTGTGGGCGTGCGATTTGTCCAGCGTGAGGGGATGCGAGGGGTGGTGCCCGAGACCGGAATCGAACCGGTACGGCCGCGAGGCCGAGGGATTTTCTTACCACTTCGGCTTTCGCCGCCAGCACAGGCTTGCTGTTCGTGGTCTGGAGCACGCCTTCACCATAGCCTTTTCGGCCTTAGGTGCCCGCCGTCTGCTCTCTACACCTTCCCCGATATGTCATCGGGGCTTGGCTCGGCGTTAGCGCGGAACGGGTCCAGGGCCTTCGCCGAGTTTGACGGGCTTCACCTTTGGAGTTTCCTCCAGAGGGCTCAAATTTGTTCAAGTCCCTTGTGTCTACCAATTTCACCACTCGGGCGATGCGCGTCCCGCGAGGGGCCGGCAGCGGGCGAGACTATACCACCTTGGCAGCGGGGATATTGGCGGCGCGCGCTGGGAAAGGGTAATCGCGACGGGAACCGGACCGGCGGGCGGGTAAACCCCGATCCCTGCGCGGCGGGACTACGGACGACACTTTGCGCCATGAAGCCCAGCCCGCCCATCATTTGCACCACCTCGTCCAGCGCGGTGCGGTGCTTGTAGGGACCGGACAGAAAGC